>JANMST010000176.1:0-6382 GCA_031389635.1 Acidimicrobiia bacterium
GAAGTCGCCCTGCCGCCACGTCGCTGACGGGCACCAGTCCCGCCAGCCGCATAACCCAGCAGCCGAATAACCTGGAGTCATGTGTCGCTCAATCAAGCAACTTCGAGAAGGCAACGAGCCAGCCACTGCCGAAGAGGTCGAAGCCGCCGCCCTTCAGTTCATCAGGAAGATCTCGGGCTATCGCCAACCGTCTCGAAAGAACGCCGAAGCCTTTGAGAAGGCCGTGCATGAGGTTTCGGACTCGGCTGCCCGCCTGCTCGACTCGATAACCGCGGTCGCCTGACCGAATCCGAACGGTTTTTTCTGGGGGTTTGGGAGGGCGGACTCACCTGAGTTTCTGGCCGAGGCCAAGTTCGACAGCGCGCCGTAGGGCGACGATGGCGGCAGCTACATCCTGGGATGCGATTCCAACCGACTTGAACATGGTGACGTCTTCTCCGACCTGGGGATGACGGCCCGCCAGTACGTCTCCAATGGTGCAAACCGGAGGACGATCTGCCTGGATGAGGTCGCCGGCCTCTGCCTCGGCGGCCACGAGATCGTCGACCACCACATAGGCCCGCCGGACTGTCTCGGGCGGGATCTCGCACATCTCGGCGGTGTAAGCCCCGACGGCGTTGATATGCGTCCCGGGTTTGACCGCATCGTCTCTGAACAGCGGCACCAGTGAAGGCGTCGCGGTCGAGACGATGTCGGCGGCAGCTACTGCCTCGTCGGCCCTTGCGACCGTCTCCCCTCCAACCCGCTCCGCCAGCCCGGCGGCCCGCCCGGGGTCCCGGCTCCACACCAGTGTCCGCTCGATGGGCCGTACCGCTTTGACGGCCTCGATCTGGTCGAAGGCCATGGCCCCGGCTCCCAGCATCGCCAGGACCCGGGCATCGTTTCGAGCGAGCAAGCGAGTGGCCAGACCGGCACCGGCGCCGGTTCGAATCGCCGTGAGGACGGGTCCGTCGACAAGTCCAACCGGTGAACCGTCTTCCCCGAAGACAACGACGATTCCCACCGGGTTTCCCGGCACCACCGATACCACCTTCACTCCCGAGTCGGCACCCGCCCGTCCGGGCATGAAGAGAGATCCCCCAAGGAGGCTCCGCAGCGGTACCTCCCGATCGTCGCCGAAGGCGACTTCCATCGACTCGATGGCGTCGGCCATGGAAAGAGCCGCCCTGGTGGCCGCTGCATCTAGATAGAGCATTTGATCAGGGTTTGGAGATTGAGGTTCGAGGTTCGAAACGCGCTCGATCGTGAGCGTCGCAACTCACGGGACGCTCACCTTGTAGTCGCCGAGGCTGTCGTCCCATTCGAGTTCGACGGTTCCCTTGGTGGCAGCGGCCTTGAGGAATTGGAGGAATCCGCCGTAGCCGAACTTCTTCTCGGAGAACTCGGGGTTGCGCTTGCGAACTTGGTTCTTGAGGCCCGACAAAAGGGGAGGACCTGAGTTCTTCTTCTGAAGATCGGCGACGACCGACTTCAGGAGGTCGAAGGCCTCGTTCTCCCCACCGCCATCCTGGGGGAACTGGACCACGGGATCGCCCTTGGCCGGGCCCTCGGTCAGTTCGATCGCCCCGCGCTCTTCGAGGTGCCGCAGCATTTCCCCGAAGCCCCGGAACCCGTGGTCGGCCTCGCTGAACGTCGAATCCTTCCTGAGAAGCGCCCGCTTGAGTGAGGAAGCCAGCACCGGGTCCCCGCTCGAACGCTGGAGGCCGGCCAGCGTTCGGGTGATCAGGGTGTCGAGATCCTCGGTGGCCTCGTCGGGTTCTTCGACCACCGAAGGGGGGTCCGGTTCCCGTGGCTTGCGACGGGTCGGTGCCGCCGTCTCCTGCCTGGTCGGTGCCTCGACTCCCTCAAGGCTCTCGTAGAACAGGAACTCGTCGCAGGCCGGCGGCAACAGAGCGGATGTCGATGCTTTGATCCCGACTCCGATCACCCTCTTGTTCAGCTCCCGAAGCTTGTGGACCAGCGGAGTGAAGTCGGAGTCGCCGGTGCCGATCACGAATGTCGTGACGTAGTCACGTTCGAAAGCAAGCTCGATTGCATCGACTGCCATCTTGATGTCGGCCGCGTTCTTGCGGGATGCTCCGAGTCGCTGAGGGATCTCGATCAGTTCGACATGGTGGCGGGTCAGCATCCGGCGGGCTTCGTCGAACATCGACCAATCGGCGTAGGCCCGTCGCGAGATAACCCGACCGCGCTCAGCCAGGGCATCGGCGATGGGCTTCAAATCGAACTCGTGCCCCCGGAGAGCCTCCCGGGCGCCGATCGCCAGGTTCTCAAAGTCCAGGAAAAGGGCGATCCGTTCTTCTTCAGGGGTCATTGTCGGAAGGTTAGGGGTCTCGAGAATGTGAACCGTGAGTCTGACTCGGGGGCAGCAAGCCCCAAGCCACAAGCCACCAAGCCGACCGCCAGAGACACGGCCCTTGAGGCTTGAGGCTTGAGGCTTGAGGCTTGAGGCTCTTGTGCGCCCGGAGGGAGTCGAACCCCCGACGCCCGCCTTAGGACGGCGGCGCTCTATCCGCTGAGCTACGGGCGCGCGTGTCGACCGAAAGGTAGCCTGCCGAACGTGAATCCCCAGAGAGTTTGGGGCATTGTCGGACTGCTCGCCTATCTAGTAATCGGCGTGTTTCCCTATCTGACCTCCGGATTGATGGTTCCCGGACCCTGGCTCTACATCCTCTGGGCGATATGGCTGGTCGGGGCCGCGCTCGCCTGGCGCACCTTTCAACGTCACCCAGCCATGGCCCTGATCTTTGCCCCTGCGGCGGTGGCGTTCTGGTTCCTCTATGTGACGGCCGGAGAGCAACTGCTGGGCTGGACCGCCTAGGCCGGTCGACCCTTCTGCGTCCTACCGACGACGATTGATTACGCCTTCGGGGTGAGTAGTAATAACCTGATCGGTCACGCCTGAGCAGTCGGCGTCAAGGAGATTTGGTTCGTTGGGCTGACTTCAAGCGTCGGCTAATCGGAAAGCCGCTTGCCTCAGATCAGGCACAGCACCAGTTGCTACCCAAGCGACTGGCCCTTCCCGTTTTTGCGTCCGACCCACTCTCCTCGGTTGCTTACGCGACCGAGGAAGCGATGCTCGTATTGGCTTTGGCCGGGGCCGGCGCGTTCGTGCAGCTGACGCCGATCTCGTTGGCAATCGCCACCCTGTTGACGATCGTCGTCATCAGCTACCGGCAGACGATCAAGGCTTATCCCAACGGCGGTGGCGCCTTCATCGTCGCCAACGACAACATCAGCCTCGGCGCCGGGGCGGTTGCGGCAGCCGCCCTTCTGACCGACTACACGTTGACAGTGGCGGTCTCGATGGCCGCCGGGGTGGCGGCCGTCACGTCCGCCGTGCCCGATCTTCTCCCCTACCGCGTGCCCCTGGCGATCGGATTCGTGGCTCTCGTGACGATCGCCAACCTGCGCGGTGCCAAGGAATCGTCCAACCTCTTTGCTCTGCCGACCTACGCCTTCGTGACGACCGTCTTCACGATGCTGGTCATCGGTTTCATTGAGTGCGCCGACGGCGAATGTCCACACGCCGCATCCTCAACGGCCGACATCGAACCGATAGCCGCAGTGTCGCTTCTGCTGATCTTGCGAGCCTTTGCGTCCGGTTCCACCGCTCTGACCGGGGTCGAGGCCGTCGCCGACGGAGTTCAGGCCTTTCGACCACCCAAGGCAAAAAACGCAGCGAGCACCTTGACGATCATGGGAGCGATCTCCGTCATCATGTTCCTCGGTATCTCCACCCTGGCACGCCTGTTTCAGGTTCGGATCTCGGAGGAGACGGTCGACACTTACGGAACCGTCATATCCCAGATCGGACGGGCCGCCTTCAACGGCGGAGTCGGATTCTGGATGCTCCAAGTGTTCACCGCCGGCATCCTCTTCCTCGCGGCCAACACCGCATATCAGGACTTTCCCCGGCTGTCGGCCATCCTCGCCCGGCACAAGCTGATGCCGCGCCAGTTCCGCAACCTCGGCGATCGCCTGGTGTTCTCGAACGGCGTCCTGGTCCTTGCCACAATCGCCTCGCTGTTGATCTGGGCCTTCGACGCCCAGGTGTCGCGGTTGATCCAGTTGTATGTGGTCGGCGTCTTCCTGAGCTTCACCCTCAGCCAGACCGGCATGGTGCGGCGCTGGCTACGGCTGCGGGGCCCGGGCTGGCTTCGCTCGGCGATCGTCAACGGGATCGGAGCCGCCACAACCGCGGTCGTGCTGGTGGTAATAGCTTCGGTGAAGTTCAGCCACGGTGCCTGGATCGTCATCACTGCCATACCGATCATCGTCTTCGGAATGCTCGGGATCCGCCGGCACTACCTCGGTGTGGCCGATCGTCTCCGCCTCGTCGGTGAACCGACCATGCCCCGATCAAATCGGGCGTTCGTGCTGGCGAGCCACACCGGTCGGGCCACCCAGCGCGCCATCGAATACGCCGAGATGATCCAACCCGAGACCATCACGGTCGTCCACGTCCGCGAGCCCGGTGATGACGACCTGCTCGACACCTGGGATCGCCTATATCCAGATCATCCTCTCCACCTCATCGACGCCGATGATGGGCGCCCATTCAGGTCGTTGCGTGATGTGGTGCAGAGAGAAGCGGCTTCGACCCTTGACTCCTTCATCACCGTGATCATTCCTGAGCTGGTTCGCAGGAGACGCCTCGGTTCCTTGCTGGTCCACCCCCACGGGATCATGGTGAAGCTTCTGTTGCTCTTCGTACCGCGGGTCGTGGTCACCGACCTCACATACCAGCGACGGCAAACCCGATCGACTGATGTCATCCGCGACCCCGATCACATTGTCAGCCAGCATCTCGTTGTCTTGACGTCCGATGTCACCATTCCGGTAAGACGTGCCCTCGGGTACGTCAAGCTGCTCAACGCCCCAATAGTCACGGCCGCACATCTCGACACCGACGCAGATCAACGAGATCGCATCCTCCGCAACTGGGACCCGGACTTCGGTGAGCTCCAGATCCTCGAGAGCCCTTATAGGGGTTTGACGAGGCCTCTGGTTCGCTATGTCCGACGGTTGCGGCGAGACGCCGAGCCCGGCGTTCTCATCCACGTGGTCATCCCGGAATTCGTGGTTCCCGGCTTTTGGAGTCAGGTACTCCACAACCAGACCGCCTTCGCGATCAAGGCAAGTCTGATCTTCGAGCCCGGAGTGGCCGTGACCTCGATCCCCTGGCATCTGGCCAGCGCCCAGGCGCAGTCGAACGCCCACGAGGAACCCGAGCCACCGACGGCGCTCGAGCCTGCCAAAACGGAAACCGGGGACATCTCCCCAACCTGAACCTTCCCACTGCCCTTCGGTTCGGGATAGCCTCGGTGTGACAATGACAAAACAACTGGCGGGGACAACTTCGGTCCAGCCGCACTTCGAGCCCCTTTCTCATCTGGATGCCTCCTTTCTTGCGCTCGAGGCCCCCAGCACCCACATGCACGTGGGGGCGGTGGTTCAGTTCGAAGCAGCTCAACTCAAGCTGGCCGATGGCGGCATCGACATTGACCGGATCAAAGCCCACATCCTCGGCAAGCTGCAATACATCCCGCGGTACCGGCAGCGGCTGGCATATGTACCTGCCACCCGTCATCCGGTGTGGGTCGACGACGAGCACTTCAACTTCGACTACCACGTTCGCCACACGAGTCTTCCACGTCCCGGCACGGACGAACAGCTCAAGCTCCTCGCCGGAAGGATCGTCTCCCAGCAGCTCGATCGAGCCAAACCGCTTTGGGAGCTTTGGTTTGTCGAAGGCCTCGAGAACGATCGCTTCGCCATCATCGCCAAGATCCACCATTGCATGATCGACGGGGTGTCCGGCATCGATCTCACCAGCATCCTCCTGAATGTGGTCTCGACGACCGAGGTCGAGACGCCGGACAATTGGATTCCGCGGCCGGCTCCCTCGAGCACCCAGCTGGTCGTCGCCGAAGCGGCCCGGATGACTCGCCGGACTGTTGACTCCATGGGCAGCCTCCGGTCGCTCCGCAGCCGAAGCCGGGAATTGGCAATGGTTGGGGGAGGGAGGGCGTTCGCGGCCTTGAACTCACTGCGATCGGGATGGCTGTCGGCCGCTTCCCGGACGCCGCTGAATCCCGACCTCGGTCCCAACCGGCGCGTGGACTGGACCGAAAGCAGTCTCGAGGACATCAAGAAAATCCGCCGGGCCCTGGGAGGCTCGGTCAATGACGTGCTTCTCGCCGTAGTAGCCGGGGCGGTTCGGCACTTCCTCACCGAAGAGAGGCAGTTCGACGTCGACGGAATCGAGTTCCGTGTCATGGTGCCGGTCTCCACCCGTCAGGCCGACCAGCGAGGGTCCCTGGGCAATCAGGTGGCCATGTGGCTTGTGAATTTGCCTCTGTCCGAGCCCGAACCGCTC
>JANMST010000504.1:0-3532 GCA_031389635.1 Acidimicrobiia bacterium
CTTCCAGTCAGGCCAGGTAGCTACCGCTCACAAGTCGAATCTCGATCCCGTGACCGAAGCAGACCTGGCCGTCGATCGTGCGTTGCGCGAGCTTCTAGTGCAAAACGGTGATGCCTGGCTCTCCGAAGAGACCGCCGACGACCCGGTGCGGTTGAAGGCCCGCCGCGTGTGGGTGGTCGATCCTCTCGACGGGACCAAGGAATTCGTCGAGGGTCTGCCGGAATGGTGCGTCTCGATCGGACTGGTCGAGGACGGCCGAGCTGTGGCAGGTGGAATCCTCAATCCGGCAGCCGACTTTCTGGCCATCGGGGCCGAAGGTGAGGGTTGCCTTTTGAACGGTTTGCCGGTGACAGTTTCGGCCTGCGCGGTGCTGCCGGCGGCCCGGGTTTTGGCAAGCCGCAGCGAAGTCCGCCGCGGGGAGTGGAAGCGTTGGGATGGCGGTGAAGTCGAGGTCGAGGCGATGGGTTCGGTCGCGTACAAACTGGCCCGGGTCGCCTGCGGCCTGGCCGACGCCACCTGGACATTGGTGCCGAAGCACGAATGGGACGTGGCGGCGGGCGTTGCGCTCATCCAGGCCGCCGGGGGCTGGGCCAAGAACCTCCAGGGTGAATCCCCCCAGTTCAACCAACCTCATCCATGGCTGTCGGGCCTCATCGCGGCCGGGCCCGGCATGGCCGATTGCCTGACCCCGGAGTTCCTGCTCGAGAATCAGACCGTCTGACGGGCTCAGCCCACCTGCACCAGGGCCCGGTTGGCCTGGTTGAGCGACTCGACGCCGTGCTCGGTGACCGTCACGATGTCCTCGATGCGAACGCCGAACCGACCCGGTAGATAGATCCCCGGTTCGATGGAGAAGCACATCCCCGGTTCGAGTTTCTCGGGGTTGCCTTCGACCAGATAGGGGTGTTCGTGGCCTTCGAGGCCGATGCCGTGGCCCGTCCGGTGAATGAAGTACTCGCCGTAACCGGCCTCGGTGATCGTCTGGCGTGCGACATGATCGATCTCTTCTGCGCTCACGCCGGGAGTCACCGCGGCGGTGGCTGCTTCCTGAGCCGCCCGGACCGCAGCGTGGACTTCGACTTGCTGGGCATCGGGCTCACCCACTGCGAAAGTCCTCGTGGTGTCTGAGCAGTAGCCGCGGTGCTTTCCACCAAAGTCGACCACGACCAGATCACCCGGCTGGATGACCCGATCGGTCGGCTCATGGTGGGGTGAGGCGCTGTTCGGTCCCGATGCCACGATCCAGAACAAAGCCTGATCGTGATCCTCCTCCAGAGTCATTCGTGTGACGAGGCGAGAAATGTCCTGCTCGGTGTGGCCCGAGAACTGAAGGCCGGCCAGGCGGGCTGCCACACGGTCGGCCCCCGCCCCGGCTCGCCGGAGGAAGTCAACCTCGCGGGCATCCTTCTTGGCCCGCAGAGCGCGGGTGATCGAAGTGGCAGATCGGAACGTCGCCGACGGAAGCAGAGCTTGGAGCCCCAGCAGGAACACCGACCAGGTCTGATCGCCGATTGAGATCGCCCCGGCACCCCGGCACATCTCCGCCACGATCGCCAGGGGATCCTCGGTTTCTCCCCAGGGCCTGACCGCAAAGGGGCCTGGCTCCACCCTCGGCGCCTCCAACTGGGGGACCACAAGGACTGGCTCCGAGTCGTAGCCCAGGACCAGCATCGTCAGCCGCTCTAGTGGCATCGCCAGATAGCCGGTGAAGTAAGGCAGGTCGGCGCCGATCGAGAGCAGCATCACTTCCGAGTGCTGTTCGGCCATGAGGGCTTGAGCCGAACGGAGCCGCGAACCGAAGTCGAAATCAGGCACCGGTCAGAACCTCCAGATTGGCGATGGCATCCGCTCCGAACGATCTTCCCTTTCGAGACGCGTCCTTGGCGTGGTACGAGGACCGAACGAGCGGACCTGACTCGACATGGGGGATGCCGATCGACTCTCCGAATTGGCGATACTCATCAAACTCGGCCGGGTGCACGTAGCGATGAATCGCACGGTGACGAGGAGTGGGACGGAGGTATTGGCCGATAGTGACGATGTCGATGCCGACGGCTCTCATGTCGGCCAGAGTCGCCAGCACCTCCTCACGGGTCTCGCCCATGCCGACGATGAGTCCGGACTTGGTCAGCCCCTCCGGGTTCAACTTCTTCGCCCGGGAAAGCAAGGCGAGCGACCGGCCGTAGTTGGCCGAGGTCCGGACGTCGCGCTGAAGGCGAAGCACGGTTTCGGTGTTGTGGTTGAGTACTTCCGGACGCTCTCCCAGGACCGTATCGAGTGCGTTCGGATCGCCTTTGAAGTCGGGGATCAACACTTCGATCTCGCAGGAAGGGTGGATGCGACGGGTCTCCCTGATGGTGGCGGCGAAGATGGCAGCGCCTCCGTCGTCGAGGTCATCACGGTTGACCGAGGTGATGACGGCGTGGGACAGGCCCATGGCTTTGATCGCCTCGGCCGCACGGAAGGGTTCCAGGACGTCGACCTCGGTTGGCTTTCCGGTGGTGACGTTGCAGAAGCCACACGCTCGGGTGCAGCGGTCGCCGAGGATCATCAGAGTGGCGGTTCCACTCCCCCAGCACTCGTAGATGTTGGGGCATCCTGCTTCCTCGCACACCGTGTGAAGGTCGAGGCTCCTCATCAGTTTCTTCAGAGCCAGGTAGCCGTCGTCCATGCGGGCGGTCACCCTCATCCAGTCCGGTCGCGGCGGCTCGCCGGGGAGACGGCCGTTGATGAGGACCGGTTCGGCCTTCCGGGCCTCGGGGCTGAAAGTTCCTTGCTTGAGGAGACGATCGACCTCGAACTGATCGGAGTTCCCTTGGCCTCGAACGAATGCTGCCAGTTGGGTGTCGAGGCGTTCGTAGCCGAACACCCTGGCAAAGACGGGCACCAGAACTTCGATGACCTCCTGGTGGGAGACCTTGCGACCGGTCAGAGCCTTGAGTGACGTGACCTGACGCCCGGTGATACCGCAGGGGTTCATCCTCGAGAAAAACTCCATGTCCGGATCGAGGTTGAGGGCAAAGCCATGCATGGTCACCTGACGGGAGACCCGGACGCCAATCGCGGCAACCTTGCCCTGCGGAGTCCACACGCCGGTGACCCCACGTTCCCGCCACGCTTCCACACCCAGAACATCGAGGGTTTCGATCAGAACCTGTTCGAGCTTGCGGACGTAGGGGACGATCTGCATCGGGTCTGACAGGCGAGTGATCGGATAGCCGACCAGTTGTCCGGGCCCGTGGAAGGTGATGTCGCCGCCCCGATCGACGTGATGGAGTTCAGCCCCGAGTCCGGGGAGATCAGCTTCGGGAACCAGAAGATTCGAGCCGTTGCCGTTTCGCCCGACCGTGTAGACCGGAGGGTGCTCCAGCAACAGGAGATAGTCCTCGGCGCGACCTTTGACGCGGCCTTCCCAAAGGGCCTTCTGCAGGTCCCAGGCCTCCCCATAAGGAAGCCGCCCGAGCCACCGCGTCCTCAGCACGTGGTTCTCCGCCCTGGCGTCTTTCTTCCTAGCGTCTGGCGTCTGGCGTCT
>JANMST010000529.1:0-11193 GCA_031389635.1 Acidimicrobiia bacterium
CATCCGAAGAAGCTGACGTTGGGGGGTCCGCCGGTCAGCCTCTCCGCCGCCGTTTCGAGCTCGCTGGGAGTTGAAGCGATCACAAGGGTCTCGAAGTCGATCGGCAGACCGTCTGCGATCGTTAGCAAGGTCTCGATCTCATCGGAGACACCGCACCACAGGGGCTCTCCGACTGACACGATGGCAGTGATTCTTCCGAGTCCGAGGCTTGGGAGGCCGGCGAGAGCGCGGTGCACCGCTTCGGGCTTGAGGGTGGGCTGGACTCCGGCCAGCGCATTGGAGACCGGCTGGATGGAGTCCTCGCTGAGGATCCCGGTGCCTTCGAGACCGGCCAACTGCAGGGCAGCCGTGTTGGCGACCGCAACGTGCCCGCAGTACCGGTAAAGGAGGGTGGGACGCTCCGGGACAGCTCGGTCCAGATCGATTCGAGTGGGAAGGCGATGCTCGGTCATGCGTTCTTCGTCGAGCCGGTTGCCGATCAATGCATCGTTCGGTCCGAGTAGATCGGCCGCCGCTCGCAGTTTCGAGGCCAGGTCGTCGAGGTCGACGGCGTTCTTGAGAGACAAGCCGTTCACAGACGACGCGTACCCGATGGGGTGAAAATGATGGTCGTGCAGCATCGGGACTATCACCCCGGTTGGGTGGTCGTCTATTCCGATCCCTTCTACCGCCAGTTCGGCCGACCGGCCGATGGCGGCGATCGATCCGTCTTTCACCAGCGCGGCGTCGGCCCCGTCATGGCCGAGGACGGCCAGAGCCCGGACGAGTCGCATTGTCACTGGACGTGGTCCGGTGGTGCAATTTGCACGGCGGCCAATAGGTCGTCGTGGATCCAGCCATTGCTGGCCACCACCCCGGAATCACCCAGTCGAAAAGGCTCGCCTTTATGGTTGGTGACTGTGCCGCCCGCCTCGGTCACCAGCAGGATCCCGGCGGCGGCGTCCCACGGCTGCAGTCCGAATTCCCAGTAGCCCTCGTACCGGCCAGCCGCGACCCATCCGAAGTCGAGGGCCGAGCTTCCGAGACGCCGGATCCCCTGTACTCGCGTTAAGACGTGGCCCATGTTCTCGGCGTAAGCGCGGCCATGAACATTGCGGTCGTAGGCAAACCCGGTGGCGATGAGGCCGTGCGAGAGCGCGGTCTGGGTCGAAACCGCTATCGGGTTGCTTCCCGAGAAAGCACCGCCACCCTTGCTGGCCGCCAGCTCTTCACCGCGCATCACGTCGATGACAACCGCCGCCGCCGGGTTTCCGTCGCACCACAAGGCCACCGACACCGAAACGTGGGGAACGGCGTGGATGAAGTTGACGGTTCCGTCCAGCGGGTCGACCAGCCAGACGCGGCCCGTCTCCCAGGCGCCCCCACCGCGTTCTTCGGCGAGGACCGAATCCTCGGGGAAGTGATGGTGGATGACGTTGAGAACATGCTCTTCAGCGGCGTGATCGATGTCCGTCACGGGATTGGCATCGCCCTTGAACTGGGTGTCGAGGTTCGTCCCGAATGCCTGGCGCACGACGGCGGCTCCGGCCCTGGCCGCCTTGAGTGCGACCCACACTTCTCTTTGGTACATGCGAGTGGAACAGTAGGCAGAAGGCAGTAGCCAGCAGGCGGGGAGGTGTCGGCTCGGGGTATTCATACAATCCCGGGTATGCGGTCTGTCTTGGTGGCCCTGGCGGCCGCGGTCCTCATGGTTCTCGCACTCCCTCCGTTCGGAGTTGGCGTGCTCGTTGTTCCAGCTCTCGGTCTGCTCCTGTGGGAATTGCGCCACGGCGTGGGTCAGGGTGTGGCCGGTTTGGTGTTCGGCTGGGCGTTTTTCGCCGGTCTGATCTGGTGGATCGGAAAGCTCGGACTGATCGCAGTCATGCCCCTGGTCGTCGTGTTCGGGGCGTACTTCGGGCTTTACGGCTGGTTGTTGGGTCGAGCCCGGACCTGGCCTGCCGGGCCTTGGTGGGTTGCGGCCGTTGGGGGGTGGGCATCGATCGAGGCGATCAGGGTCCGGTTCCCCGTTGGCGGGTTCGAGTGGGGCTTGGTCGGATATTCCATCGCTCCTTACCCCTGGGCCCGTGCCGCCGCCCAGTGGGTTGGTGTCAGCGGATGGGGCGTTGTGCTCGTGGCTCTTGCGGCCGGAGCCGTTGTAGCTATCGAGCAGCGGCGGTTCCGGGTCGAAGCAATCGCCCCGGCGGTCGTTGTGGTCATCCTGACTATCGGGGGGGCGATTTGGCCGGCGATACCCGAGGGTCCGCCGATCCGCGTGGCAATCGTTCAAGGGTCGACCCCGTGCCCGCTCACGCATTGCCTGAACGAGCGACGAACTACCTTCGAGATGCACCTAGCGCTGACACGCACGATTTCCCCAGGTTCCGTAGACCTCGTCGTGTGGCCGGAAGGCTCGACCGGTGGCCTCAATGCCGATCCCATCTTGGATCCGGACGTTGCCGAGGCGATCGGAGATGAAGCGGCGAGGATCGGCGCTTACCTGCTGGCCGGTGGGGACCGGCCAATCTCCGATGAGGAGTGGATCAACGCCAATGTCGTGTTCAATCCCGAGGGCGAGATCGTTGGCGAGTACCGCAAGCGGCACCCGGTTCCCTTCGGTGAGTACATCCCGGCGCGTCCGTTGTTCGAGTGGATACCGGCCCTGGATCAGGTGCCGCGGGACATGATCAGAGGGGACAGTGCGGTTGTCTTCGATCTGCCGATTGGCCGGATCGGTTCGGTGATTTCCTTTGAGGCTGCCTTCGGGCGCTACGGACGTGACGAGGCCAACGGCGGTGCCCAGTTGCTGGTCGTCGCCACCAACGAGGGCAGCTATGAGTTCACGCCTGTATCCGACCAGTTCATCGGCATGACCCGGATGCGGGCCGCCGAACTGGGCCTGTCGGTGGTTCACTCGGCGGTGACCGGCAAGTCGACCTTCATCACCGGCGGCTCACTAGGACAGGTTGCGGGTTTCCTCGAGGAAAGAGTCATCACCGCCGAACTCAAGCTTTCCGACGGCACCCAGACTCTCTACACAAGATGGGGCGAATGGGTCCAGGCGTTGGCCATCGCCATGTTGGCGTTGTTGCTTCTGCGTCGTTGGCGAGCCCGCAGTTAACCCGGGGGCGTCACGTCATCGAGACGAACCGGCGGCGCTCGAAGGAAGGAATGCGTCGGGAGTTCGCGCTCCCCCCTCGATCGCCCAAAGAGGTGATCGGTCTCCCTCAAGAGGGGGGACAGCAACCTCGAACCCCGCCGTAAGATCGGATGATGCCCAAATTTGCGTGGCTGGCATCACATGAGTCATATCAACCTGAGGTACTGATCGATCAGGCCGTGCTGGCCGAGAAGGCCGGCTTCGACATGGTCACGGCCTCTGATCACTTCCATCCGTGGGTTGACGACAACTCTGCCGCCGGGTTCGTGTGGTCATGGCTGGGCGCCGCTGCTGCCCGAACCGACTCGCTGATGTTTGCCACCTCGGTTACCTGCCCGCTCTTTCACTATCACCCGGCCCTGATCGCGCAGGCGGCGGCAACGGTCGATCGTCTCTCTGCTGGGAGGTTCGTCCTCGGCGTCGGCACGGGCGAGAACATCAACGAAGGGCCGTTCGGATACGAGTTCCCCGGCTACGGCGAGCGGATCCGTCGGATGCGGGAGGCTCTCGAAATCATGCACCGGCTCTTGGCGGGAGAGAAACTTGACTTCGAAGGAACCTACTACCAGTGCCGCAAGGCGAAGCTCTACAGCCCGCCGACCCACGGTGTGCCTATCTGGATGGCAGCAGGTGGCGAGCAGTCGGCGACCTTCGCCGGCAAGAACACCGAGGGCCTGATCGTGTCGGTGAAGAAACCCGAGGACGCGGTCGAAACCATCATCAAGCCGTTCCAGGGGAATCGTGACTCACGCGGTTCGGTCATGGCTACACGGTGGGTGGTGCTGGCCGGGTCCGACACGGAAGCATGGGAAGCCCTCGGCTCGATGCGAGGCCTGCGCGCGCCGGGCCGCCTTGAAGAGGTCGATCCTATGGTCCTGCGCCAGAGGGCCGACGAGATGGATCGCGACGAGATCCTCTCGAAGTACACAGTCGTCAAAGACTCGGCCGGTCTCATTGACGCGTACCGGCCGCTGGTGACCGATGTCGAAGCCGATGTCGTTTCGATCCAGGTGGCTTCGACCCACCCCGACAAGGCGATCAGCATGATCGGTTCCGAGGTCCTGGCGGAATTGAGAAAGCTGTGAGAGGTGCCGTAACGATCGCGTCACGCCCTTAGCCGAGGATGGAGCATCACTAGCTCATCTAGCGCCCGGGTCCTGAGGTGGTTGTGGCCGCCAGTCACCCCTGGGGGCGGCTCTGGCCAGCACGGTCGGCTATCTGAGGGTTCTTCAAACCCGGACCTCGTCGACATCCCGGCCTTCACCGTCATCTTCACGTCGCGGGGATCAGCAAGGAACTCCTGATCTGGACGCTCCTGATTCTGCCCACATCGCTGGCGTTCGCAGCTTCGGTCTGGCTCTTCCTCGGCACTAGAGGCCAAACATTTCCGTTGTTCCTCGGGCTTGGCCTGGTCGGTCTCTACATGTATACCGGCGGCGTCACCATGGGACTTCGCGTTACGCCGGGCTGGACCGGATGGACAGAAGCGAACGAGGTCTTGTGCCTCGCTGGCGCAGTCACCACGCTCCTCCTGTTTCCGAACGGAAAGTGGGTACCTTCTTGGACGCGGTGGGCATGCATCGGTGCCATCGGGGTTCTGATCGCGGTCCCAGATGTCGGCCTCAACTCGAAGCGCCTCCTGGTGAATCCAGATTCGGTCGTGGCCGATGACCGTCCTGGTGCACTGGAGCGGGCATGGCCGCGCTGGCGTCGCCGCTGATTGCCCAGGCGATTCGCTATCGGTGGCATGCCACAACGACGGAACGTCAACAGACAAGGTGGATCATGCTCGGAGCCGGTTTGATGTTGGTCCCGGCTTCGACTGCTGTGGTGCTTGCCGTTGTCTTCACTCGCGACCACCCCGCCGTTGGGTGGCTGGTGGGGTCGGCCTTCGCTGGCTTCGTTATTCCGATCAGCTCTGCGATCGCGATTACCAAGTACCGGCTGTATGACCTCAATCACCTCGTTTCGAGGACGGTCAGCTACACAGTGGTGATTGGACTGGTCACGCTGACTTTTGTACTGGGAGTGGTCGCCGTGCAGGCGTTGCTCCCAGAGGCGGGGTCGCTGGCGGTTGCGGCTTCCACCATGGCTTAGGTCACTGTCTTCAGCCCGCTGCGCAAGCTCGTCCAACAGAGAGTGGACCGGCGATTCAACAGAGCTCGATTCGATGGCGAGCAGGAGACGGCTGCGTTCGCAACCAGGCTTCGAGCGTCGGGCGATCTCGACGTCGTGACGAGGGGTCTCCTCGACGTCCTCGGCAAGACAGTCCAGCCGGAGACGGTCGCGATCTAGACGAGCGAGCGGGCTACCCCGAGCGGATGGCCGAGAGATACGCCTCGCCGCGAGGAGAGAGCTGATATCCGATCTTGAGGCTCAGGGTAAGACCGAGATTCTTCAGCTTGCGGACGTCGGTCTTGAATGGCTGGGTCTCCCGCCCGAAGTGAGCAGCCAGATCGGGCGCTCTTCTACCTGCGTGACTCTCGATCATCTCGAGAACAGGCAGAGTCCACAGGCCGTGCGGTGAGGCCCGGTCGAGCCGTTGCAGCCTCTTGGAGATCTCGGCGACTTCGGCTGGCGTGAGGTCGTCCCGTGCCGCCAGTTCTGCTCGCGGATCGGGATCGTCCACAAAATGAAACTGAATCCGGTAGAGCGGGAGGCCGGGCCGCACCGGGAGGTCGGCGAGGAGGCTGGAGGCGTCGGTGTGACCAGCCCGCTGGGCGTCGTCATCGGAGACGTTCTCTTCCTTCCACGTCGACACTGATTCGATCTCGAGGATCCCCGCCGCCGTGCGGTACCGGCGTCCGGCCAGCACTTGCTGGGCCTTCCATCGCCGGAAGGTGACAGTTACCTCGCCCCGGGCGATCGGTTCCCAGAACCGCTTGAGGAAGAGCATCACGGAACCCGGCCTGGGGGAATCGAGAACTCTATCGTCGTTCCTTGACCGGCGACGCTGGCGGCAGTCATCTCACCACCGTGGGCGCGGACCAACTCCCGGGCTATGGAGAGTCCCAGCCCGGTCCCTCGCGAATCGGTGCCCTTGGCAAACCGTTCGAAAATCAAAGGGAGTTGCTCGGCCGGGATGCCGGTCCCTGTATCCCGGACCGAGAACAGCCATCCTGTCGACGAGCTCGTGGCGGTCAACGTGACGGTTCCGCCAGGCGGAGTGTGACGGATGGCGTTGGCAATGACGTTGGCGAGGACCTCGTGCAGCCGCATGGGATCGGCCAGTAGCGCACCCGCGTTGGCTGTCGACTCCAGTGTGATGTCGGACCGGGCGGCCAGAGCCTGGTACGACCCGACGGCATCGGCCACGAGTGTTCCTGCCTCGATCAACTCCAAATCCAGCTTCAATTCGCCGGCTTCGCTCAACGACAGGACTCTGAGATCGTCGATCAGCCTGGCCAGCAACCGGGTCTCGTCGAGGAGCATCTCTATCTGCTCGGGGCCGGCGGGATGGACCCCATCAACCATTGCTTCGAGCTCCCCCTGAATGACGGTGAGCGGAGTTCGCAGTTCATGGCCGACGTCGGCCAGAAGGCGGCGCCGCTGTTCGGATGAGTTCTGGAGTCTTTCGGCCATCCCATTGAACGATCTAACGACCTGGCGCATCGGACCGTTTTCGACTTCGGGGACTCGCGCCGAGTAGTCACCGTTCGAGAGTTTGGCGGCGGCATCCACAAGCCGGCCGACCGGGAAGAAGCGGGACCGGCCGAATCGGGCAAAGAGGAGGAAGGCGATTATTCCGAAAGGCCACAGAAACCAGGGCTGGTGGAAGCCGGAGCCCATCACGAAACCGAGCCCAACGAGGCCACCGACCACGATCACGGCGAAGGCAAAAAGGCGCGGCCGTCTGCCCCGGCGGGGCCAGTCCTCCCCCTCCGGCCACCACGGCGGTCGCCCGCGCCAGGCACCCCGGTCAGGCATCGGCCAACTTGTAACCGACTCCGTGAACCGTCAACAGGAATCGGGGTCGCTGGGGTTCGGGCTCGAGCTTGCGACGGATGTTCTTGACGTGGGCGTCGATGGCCCGCTCATAGGATTCAAAGGCGACGCCGTGGATTGCTTCGAGTAGTTGCCCCCTCGTAAACACCCGGCCCGGCTGGCGGGCGAGGGCATGCAGAAGGTCGAACTCGGTAGCGGTGAGGACAATGGCTTTTTGATCGACTCGGACCTCTCGTCGGGGAATGTCGAGGGTCAACTCTCCGGTCCGGATGATCTCTGCCCCGAGGCGGGCTGCCTCGGTTCGGCGAAGCACCGCCCGGATCCGGGCCACCAGTTCTTTGGGGCTGAAGGGCTTGACGACATAGTCATCGGCTCCGAGTTCGAGGCCGACCACGCGATCGGCCTCATCGGCCCGGGCGGTGACGACCACCACCGGGACATTCGACCCCATGCGCAGCGCCCGGATGACATCGAGCCCATCGATGTTCGGAAGGCCCAGATCCAGGACGATCAGGTCCGGTTTCAGCTGGCGGGCCGATGCGATCGCGCCCTTGCCGTCGGACGCCGTTGCCACGACGAAGCCCGCCTGCTCCAGGTAATCCCGGATCAGGCGGGCGATCTTCAGTTCGTCGTCAACTACCAGAACGGTTGGCATCGCCCTCATTGTGGGCCTGCTTGTGCCACTCGCTCATGCGCTCTTCCATCATTTCGCGGGAAGGACCCCAGCCTCCTCCGCCGTTCCATCCCCGGCCCGGTCCGCCGCCCCAGCGCCGGGGCCGGAAAATCCCGAAGATGAGGATTAAGAACAGGATGGGGAAGAACGGAAAGAACCCGAACCCACCGTGCCAACCATATGGGCCTCTGAAGCCGTCGACCGGGACGACGACCGTGCCGGCACCGGAGTTGTCTCCGGCCACCGTGGCCACCACGGCCCCGTTGTCAAAGCCGGTCGTGTAGGCGGCGTAGATACCACCGCCGACGATCACCGTTGCAAGCAGGATCGCCAGTATCCGGGCTGTCCTATTCATTGACTCTCCTTGTTGTGGACATAGCCAAACTGTGCCGGTCGGGTGTGAAGGAGATGTGAACGCGGTGTGGAGGTATTCATGAGGTCGGGTCTGGTCGTTGCGGCGGCAGTGCTGTGCGGGGTGGCGGTGGCGGTGCAAGCCCAGTTCACCGGGGTGATGCAGCGGCAGATGGGCACCCTCGAGTCGACCTTCATCACCTATTTCTCAGGCGGAATCGTCATCGGTCTCGTGATGCTGTTGGCACGTGGCGGCAGTCTCGGGGCGGCAACCGGGCTGCCCTGGTACGTGTACAGCGCAGGGCTCCTCGGGCTTGTCATCATCGGCACTCTTTCGCTATCGGTCGGCGACCTGGGTCTGGTACCGGCCCTGGTGCTGATCACGGTCAGCCAGTTCGTGGTGGGCGCGCTCATCAACCACTTCGGGCTGCTGGGCGCCGCCGTCGACCCGATCGACCTTGGCAAGGTCGCCGGGTTCGCGCTACTGGCCGCCGGGACCTACCTGGTCCTGAGGTAGCCCTTTCTCGAATACCGCAAACACAGGCACCCGATCACAGAACCTGGTGCACCCAAGGCTATTTAGGTTCATGGGCATTAGGTTTCTGGCCAATCGGGTCTGGCCAATCGGGTCTGGCCATACGAATGAGGAGTCGAAACGTGAGCAGCAAACCGCTCGAGAACCTGTTGAGGGAGGATCGGGTCTTTCCTCCCCCATCGGCGTTTGCCGCCGCGGCCAACGCCCAGCCGGGCATCTATGAGCAGGCCGAGGCCGACTATGTGACCTACTGGCTGACCCAGGCCGTCGAACGTCTCAGCTGGTTCAAGCCCCCGATCAAGGCCCTCGATGACTCCAACCCCCCTTTTTATCGCTGGTTCCCCGACGGCGAGATCAATCTCTCCTACAACTGCCTCGATCGGCATCTCAAGGAATCGGGCGACAAGGTTGCTTATCACTGGGTCGGCGAACCCGGTGACTCCCGGACCCTCACCTACCGGGACCTCCACACGATGGTTGGCCAGTTCGCCAACGGTCTCAAGTCCCTGGGTCTGAAGAAGGGCGATACCGCCGCCCTGTACATGGGCATGGTTCCCGAGTTGCCGGTGGCGATGCTTGCCTGTGCCCGCCTGGGCATCGTTCACAGCGCCGTCTTCGGCGGTTTCTCGTCGGACGCGTTGGCCGACCGCATCATCGACGCCACCTGCAAAGTTGTGATCACGATGGACGGAGCCTGGAGGGGCGGCAAGGTCGTGCCGCTCAAAGCCAATGCCGACCTGGCGGTCGCCCGCACGCCCAGCGTTGAGCACGTGGTCGTGCTCAAGCGAACTGGCACCGACGTCCACATGGAGCCCGGTCGCGATCTGTGGTGGCATGATCTGGCGGACGGACAGTCGGGGATCTGCGATCCCGAGCCTCTCAACGCCGAAGACCCGCTTTACATCCTCTACACCTCCGGGACCACCGGCAAGCCGAAAGGGATCGTTCACACGCAGGGTGGTTACCTGACCCAGGTCGTCACTACCCACCAACAGGTCTTCGATATCAAGCCCGACTCAGACATCTACTGGTGCGCCGCCGACATCGGCTGGGTGACCGGCCACAGCTATATCGTCTATGGGCCTCTCGCCAACCGGACTACTTCGGTCATCTATGAGGGTGCCCCCAACTTCCCTGAGCCCGATCGCCTCTGGCAAATCGTCGAGGACTACAGGGTGACCATCCTCTACACCGCCCCGACCGCGATTCGGTCCTTTATGAAGTGGGGCGATGAGTTCCCGCAGCGGCACGATCTGACGTCACTCCGGTTGCTCGGTTCGGTTGGTGAGCCGATCAATCCCGAAGCTTGGATGTGGTACCAGCGTCTCATTGGCGGTGAGCGGTGCCCGATAGTCGACACCTGGTGGCAAACCGAGACCGGGGCCATCATGATCTCGCCGTTGCCAGGCATCACTGTCACCAAGCCCGGTTCGGCCACGAGGCCGCTGCCGGGATTGTCAGCCGATGTGGTCGATCAGGATGGGAGTTCGATCCCTTTCGGCGGGGGAGGGTTCCTTGTCATCGATCGGCCCTGGCCGGCAATGGCCCGGACCATTTATGGAGACCCTGACCGTTACGTATCTACCTATTGGTCGCGCTTTTCCGGCAAATACTTCCCGGGCGACGGCGCCAAACGCGACGACGATGGCTACTTCTGGCTGCTGGGCCGCGTAGACGACATCATGCTTGTGTCGGGCCACAACATCTCCACCACCGAAGTCGAGTCCGCCCTGGTATCGCACCCGGCGGTGGCCGAGGCGGCTGTGGTCGGGAGGAAAGACGACATCACGGGTCAGGCCATCGCCGCTTTCGTCACATTGCGAGGCAGCACCGTCGGCGACGAGACCCTCCTGCAGGAGTTGCGGGAGCACGTGGGCAAAGTGATCGGAGCGATCGCCAAACCGAAGTCGATCGTGTTCACCAACGATCTGCCCAAGACACGTTCAGGGAAAATCATGCGCCGTCTCCTGAAGGACATCTCAGAGCATCGCCAACTAGGTGATGTGACCACCCTGGCCAACGAAGCCATCGTCGAAGAAATCGCCGCCAAGGCAGCGACGGTTCCGACAGAGGAGTGAGGTTTGCCCGTTTTGGCGCGGGCGATCGACACCAGGAGAGCAGAACTCCACGCCAAAAACCTTTCGGTCGGGCGTTATAGGATCTTGGAGAGGAACTCCTTGGTCCTCTCGTGCGTGGGTGAGGTAAGGATCTGAGCCGTCAGCCCCTGTTCCACCACGCGGCCTTCATCCATCATGACCAGGTGCGAACCGACCTCTCGGGCGAATCCCATCTCGTGGGTAACTACCACCATCGTCATGCCCGAAGCGGCCAGTTCGAGCATCACGTCCAGCACTTCCTTGATCATCTCAGGGTCGAGCGCCGAGGTGGGCTCGTCGAAAAGCATCACCTTCGGGTTCATGGCCAGAGAGCGGGCGATCGCTACGCGCTGCTGCTGGCCGCCGGACAATTGCGCGGGCTTCTTGGCGGCCTGCTCCGGAATCCCCACCCGATCTAGCTGGGCCATGGCGACCTCCTCCGCCTCTGACCTGGAAC
>JANMST010000003.1:0-3921 GCA_031389635.1 Acidimicrobiia bacterium
CCCGACCGTGGGGACGGCAGGGTTCGTACCTGCGCCGCGCACCACTCTGGGGCACCGCCCAAGCACGATCGATCCCCCAACCAGATGTTCTTCTTCTGGAGGGTGTTGATAGTTGAGTCCTTCCCGGTTTCGTTGGGGTACATGCACCCAGCCCGAACGGGAGGCTCTCCTGGGCCACCGTTGAGCTCGTTCGACGCGGGTTGGGACGCAGGATCCCGGTAGAACGGATCGAGGCCCTTGGCTGGCCGGTAGCGGTGGCGGCCGAGTCGATGGGGATGTCAGGGGAGACGGGTCTAGGCCAGTTTGACCCGGCGTACGGAGAAGGACGGCCGCTCCTTCGACGTCGGGCGCCCCACGGGGCCTCGAGTGCCCTCTTCACAGTGGACAACCGACCCAGAACGCGCAGAAACTCCAGCCCTTACGATGGTTTCAGAGGGTGGGCGCTACAGGGTTCGAACCTGTGACCTCTGCCGTGTGAAGGCAGCGCTCTACCACTGAGCCAAGCGCCCGGAGAACCTCCAACGAGGGGTCGGCGGATGTTAGCCCTCGGTCATCTGGTGGTTCAATGGTTGCGTGAACCGGCGGCGTTTCGAACAAGTCGTGGATCGGGCCCTCGAAGGACTACCCGACTGGGTGATAGACCGGATCGACAACCTCGTGGTAGTTGTCGAGGAGAAGCCCCGACCCGACCAGGATGCGGACGGCGACCTCCTCGGCATCTACGAGGGGGTCTCGCTCCTCGACCGGAGTGGGGACTACTGGGGTGCGCTTCCCGACCAGATCACCATTTTCCGATTACCCCACCTCAGCCTTGGTCTGACCGGCAAAGAACTAGAGGACGAAATACGTCGAACTGTTCTGCATGAAATCGGCCACTTTTTAGGGATAGAAGACGACAGATTTCATGAGCTCGGTCTCGATTGACTACCCCTTCGACGTACGGGCGACTCCGGCCTTCTTTAGAACCGCGGCTGGCACGCCGACACTGCGCCAGGCTCCATAAGAGATGCCTTTTCGATCGGAGTAGGCCGAGGCCACTTCGGCAAAATCTGCCTCCATTTTCGAAAGATCTACGGACTCGCCGGTACTGGCCAATGATTCCTCGATTTCGATCCTCGATTGATGAAGGTCGACCTGCTTCAGGGTGTCGATCTCATTGGCCAAACGTGTCTGTATCGAGGCCAGACGCTTCTCCAGGCTCTCACGCGTCACCGGACGACCGGGTCGACGAGAAGCCAACGCATCCAGATAAACCTTGATCGCTTTGGCCTCCTTGCGGCCCTTAACCAGCGCTGCTTTGTGTTCGGCGGACATGGCCATCGAGGAACCCCTTGAGTGTTGTGGACGCTCATATTGCCACATTGTCCGACGCACTAAACCGAGGCGGTTCGGCCCGCTGCTGTCCCTGAATAGTGGCCCCGCTAGGTTGCAAATTTGGTCCAGTGCAGGCTATTCCTGACCATCCACGGGAAGTGGGGTGCGACAGAAATACCAAGCGAATCTGGCATAGTGAGATAGTGCCCCCCTGTCCATCGTGTGGAAGCGTGCTATCGCACAAAACCCTACAAGCTGGTTCGTATTGGTATGCGTCCTGCGACGAATGCGGCTTGCTTCGACTCGATCCCCTTCCCGATCCCTCTTCGCTCGCAGCGCTGTATGACGCCGACTTCTTCTCGGCTGTGTCGTCAGGCGGATACGTCGACTACGTTGGTGATGAAAACGTGCATCGTCGCAATGCCCGCCGGCACCTCCGCCGCCTGCAGGAGTTTGGGGCGCCGGGAACTCTCGTGGAAATCGGCTCGGCCGCCGGATTCCTCCTGGACGAAGCACGACACGCCGGTTGGGAAGTCCGGGGTGTGGAGATCTCCGGGGCGATGATTCGCGAAACCAAGGAACGCTTCGGGTTGGAGGTGGCCGACGGGGTATCTCATGTGGATTTGCCGGAAGCATCGGTCGATGTCGTGCTGGCCAATCAGGTGATCGAGCATGTAGTCAATCCACTGCAAATCCTCGTCGCCGCTCAGGACTTGTTACGTCCTGGCGGCATACTCGTTGTCGAGACGTGGGACATAGGGAGTCCTTTGGCAACATTGATGAGGTCGAAATGGCAACAGATCACTCCCCCATCTGTGGTCTGGTTATGGGATCGCCACCAACTCATGGAGATGGTCGGCGGGGCCGGCTTCCACCAAGTCTCCGTCAAGCCGTCGATGAAGTGGGTGAGCCTGCGAACGGTTCTCGGCCAGCTAGGCAGGAGAACTCTTGCCAAACACCCGGCGGGCCGTCTGGCGATCCCCTACGCCTTAGGAGACCTGGTGGTCCTGACCGCCCGGGCCTGACAATGTCCCGACCGCCTTCCGATATTCCGAAGTAATGCCACCAGTCCACCTAGCGTCGGAGACACCCACCATGACCTACACGTACTACACAGAGCCGCTCTATTTCGAAGAGAAGCTTCTCGGTCGGACCACTGTGGCTTCGGTTGACCAGGTGAGAACGATCGGCCAGCGCTTCACCGAACTCTCAGCCCAGGGATAGGAATTCGTACGGTCCATAGATGTGCCAGTGGTTGGCAAGGTCTTCAAATCGGAGGAGCGCGGTCGGTCGCCGTCGCGGTGTTCAGGAAAGCGACCTCCGAATAGGACTGTCGGGCCTAAAGTCACTGGGCGAGGTCGCGACACTCAACCGTAAGCACCCTTCCAGACGTTCAGAACGGCGACGTAGCGTCGACCACCCAACAGAAAGGACCGACTTTGGCTACCAAAGAGGAACTTTGGTCGATGCCACTTCCAGACCTCGTCGACGAGGGCCTACCCAAGAGTGAACAGGCCCACGGTGTGGACTACGCCACGACGGCGAGAGCTGTGCTGAGTGCGCGAATCGTCATGGACGCCGGAAAAGAGGCTGCCGCAGCCAGTAAGTCAGCTGCCATAGCCGCTCGTTTGATGGCCATAGCGACCTTCTTGCTTTTCGCCGCAACCGTCGCTCTAGTTCTAGTCGAGGTCATGAGACCCGTCGCGGAACGCGTCCGGGGCGGTTAACGGACTCAGCGCGTGAAACCAGAAGGGTGCCCGTCCGGGGGTAGCCGCGCGATCTGCCGGCTACACGGAGCCGACCATGCCTATCCGGGGCTGACCGAGAATTCGTTGCAGTCGGGGTCGGCCAGCTCGACGCTGCCGTGCCGGTCGCCGAGCTCGGTCGCACCCAGCGCGACCAGTCGCTGCACCTCCGCAGCGAAGTCTGGCGCAGCGAGGTCGAGGCGCTGCCGGTTCCTCTCATTCTTGGGGGCCACGGGCTGACCGCCCCACGAGATCTTGGTGCCTCCGCGCGGCGACTGGACGGCTGTCTCCTCGTCTTGATCCCACACGAGTGGCCACCCGAGTGAGTCCCGCCAGAACAGGCCGACCTCCCGGGTGCCGTGGCACGAGACCTCGCCGAGGAAGCCCTGTTTGGGGATCGAAGCCAAGTTGGTTGGCGACGACCACGAGTTGGAGGGATGGCGCCGTCGGTTCGATGCCGGGCTGATGGTCGGGCTGAGTATCGGGTTCAGAGTCGGCAGCGGCTAGGCGATCTGGGAACCTCCGCCAAAGCAAGGTATGCCGCCGGTGAAACGAGTAAGAGGCGCCGAGATTGTCGAGGTCTCCCTCGTCAACTATCCCGCCTATGACAATGCGGCAACCTTGTCGCTCAACCAGCGCTCGTTCGCCGAAGAAGAAGCGCACCGTGAGTCGGTAGAGGCACACGAGAAGACTCAGGAGGTCATCGCCTGGGTGAACGCTCGCAAGGCCGCGGCGGCATCGAAGTCAAAAACGAGGACCAAGTGACTAGAAGTGACCATCCCCTTGCTCCCAAAGGAAAGGCTTTGCCCGCCGCGGGTGCCGACATAGTTTTGGATGACACAGGAGCTGGCCGGACCACCTG
>JANMST010000011.1:0-3016 GCA_031389635.1 Acidimicrobiia bacterium
TCATCCTGACGCACATCATCCTCACTCGAACGCGTATCGGACGCCACCTCTTCGCAGTGGGAGGAAACGCCGCGGCGGCCGAGATGTCGGGTATCAACGCGGGGCGGATCAAGCTCTATGCGCTGATGTACAGCGGATTCACGGCAGGCGTCGGAGGTCTGATCCTCTCGGCTCGTTTGAACGCTGGAGATGGGCGCTTCGGCGAGGGCGACCTATTGGTCGCGGTCGCAGCTGTCATTATCGGTGGAACATCGCTGTTCGGAGGCGTTGGCACGATGGTCGGCACGGCTATCGGCGTGATCATGATCGTGAGCATCAAGACCGGGTTGGTGCTCTTGAATGTCCAGGACTTTTGGCAGCGGATCGTGATAGGCCTCCTGATCATCCTGGCCATGGTTGTCGACCAGTTCGCAAGTGGTGAACGCGGTCTTCTAAAGAGACGACGACCCCGGGAAACATCGATCTAAATGCATCGTCTTCAGCGTGCACGGAAAGGCCGGCTCGGTGGCTGCTGATTCACTGCAACCCGCCTTGGCGGTCGAAGGCCTCTCAATGAGCTACGGCGCCGTTCAGGCCCTGAGCGAGGTAGACTTGGAGGTGTTTGCAGGCGAAATCGTCGGATTGGTCGGCGATAACGGCGCGGGAAAGAGCACGCTCGTCCGATGTGTGGCTGGAAGTCAGCAACCCGATGAAGGCACGATCCGCATCAATGGTGTCCTGCAAACAGACTCAAACCCACACAAGGTGCGGTTGACAGGCCTTGAGGTGGTTCACCAGGACTTGTCGCTGGTCGACACTCTGGATGTGGTGGCAAACTTCTTCCTTGGTCGGGAAAAGTGCATCGAGCGGCCCGGAGTGCGTCCGCTGAGGTTCCTCGATAAGAGGTACATGAAGGCGTTCACAAACAAAGCTTTGGCAGACTTAGGAGTGAGCGTCGGATCGATTGATCGGCCGGTGCGTTTCTTGTCGGGTGGGCAGCGCCAGATGGTCGCGGTGGCACGGGCAATCACGTGGGGCAAGGACATAATCATCCTTGACGAACCTGCCGCGTCACTGGGAGTGGAGCAGACGAAAATGGTGCTCAACTTTGTCCGGATGCTGGCGGATCGAGAACGCGCCGTTGTCTTCATCAGCCACAACATGCAACATGTGATGCGTGTAACGGATCGCATCGTGGTGTTGAGGCGGGGCAGGAAGGTTGGAGACCTTGCGACGAAAGACACTTCAGCTAGAGCGATCGTTGAGCTCATCACCGGATCCGATCTTGTCAATCCCGGCGAGGACGACGTTGTGTGAAACAGGGCATTTTCATCGACACGGACCGCTTCATCTGTGACCGAATCCATAGCGGTTTAGGAATTCCTTAGGGAGAGAGGCGAGCAACATGTCAATTGGGAGGGGTCGACTGCGTGGTTTCTTGGTGCCGCCGCGGACAGAGGATCTTGCCCGTCTCGCTGACCTCGACGGGGTGGAGCTCCAGGAAGGAGAGGGCCCATTCCTTCAGGCGGCGATTCGGTCCCTCTTGGAGTCGGCCAGCCTGATCGAAGAAATCAGTCCGCCATCACCTCGCACCATGGTGGCGCATCGCGACCCGGGATACCGTCCCACCGGGGATGAGGACCCCCTCAATGTCTTCATCCGGAAGGTGAATGTCTACGGATCGGAAGAGGGTCCACTCGAGGGCGACACTATCGGCCTAAAGGACAACATCTCGGTAGCGGGGATCCCAACAACTAACGGGTCCAGGCTGTTTTCTCATACTCCAACACTCGACGCCGTGGTAGTGGAACGGATCCTCTCCGCCGGCGGGCGAATCGTCGGGAAGCTGAACATGGACGATTTTGGCGCAGCCGGAACCGGCGAGACGAGTGTCTTCGGACCATGCCGAAACCCTGTCAACATCAACCATTCACCTGGAGGATCATCGGGTGCTTCCGCGGCTGCGGTGCGAGCAGGAGCTGTTGACCTGGCGCTGGGAGTCGATCAAGGGGGAAGCGGCCGTATTCCCGCAGCGGCGTGCGGAGTAGTTGGGTTGAAAGCCACCCATGGATTGGTTCCCTCGTTCGGGGTTACGCACATCGATCACACGATCGATTTCGTCACACCAATAGCAAAATCCGTTGCCGATGCTGCCCGACTGCTTGAAGTCATTGCCGGCTTCGACGATCGCGATCCGCAATGGGTCAGAGGATCTGCGGCGGCGACCTCCTTCGTCGACGTGGAACATAAAGGGGTGAACGGACTGCGCATTGGGGTTATTGAAGAGAGCGTTGGCGACTTCTGCGACAAGGCCGTGACTCGCGGGGTCGACGCCTCGGTCAACGCCCTGAAAGATGCCGGCGCATCGGTCGAAACGATCTCAATTCCGATCTGGTCCAACGCGATTACCGTTTTTCAACCGTACATCGCATGCCTGTTCGCCAACATGTACCGGACCGAGGGCGAAGGCTACGGCCACCTTGGATACGTCGACGCGGACCGTGCGCACGCATTCGGTCTCTCGCGTCGCACGGAGTCACAACACATTTCACCCCAGGCAAAAGCGTGGATCATCGCTGCTCGCCACATACAGGAGAAGTATCTGAATGTGCCGTTCTGGAAACTTCACAACGCCCGGCTCTGGATACGTTCGACCCTGTCCGGGATCCTCGAGAATTTCGATCTACTGATCACGCCGACCGTACCTTCGACAGCTCCCCGACTACTCGATCCGCCGGTGGAGACCGATGTCCTCCTAACGAGGACGGATGCAAAGCTTTGCTTCAACACCTCACCGCTGAACCTGACCGGTCATCCGGCGCTTGCCCTACCCAGCGGGGTTGACCAAGAGGGTTTGCCAACGAGTGTCCAGATCATCGGCAGGCACTTTGACGAACGGACGGTTCTCAGAGCAGGTTTCGAGTTAGAAAGATCGTTTGGGATCTTCGGAGGTTCGAAACTCGATCCTGCTGTCACCCCGGCCGTTGTTGAAAGGCTTCGCCAAACCCCGGCCTAAGAGTCGAGTCAACCTGGGCCT
>JANMST010000031.1:0-8234 GCA_031389635.1 Acidimicrobiia bacterium
ATAGGGGCATTGGATCGAGCCCTTGAAGGTGCCGGAGGGCCCGATCTCCGCCTGCGTGGGTTTGCCCTCGGACGCATCAAGGACAGAGCCTCGATGGCGGCAAAGGTTGTAATAGCCGGATAGATCGCCGTCCCGATTGCGAGTGACGATCACACTCTCACCGGCTACGTCACAGACGAGGTGATCTCCAGCCTCCGGGATCTCCTCAACCCGCCCCACGCACATCCACTGGCGAAAGAACACCCGCTCCCGCTCCTGTTGGAATGCCTCAGGCGAGACATAACTGGACCGGGGAAGGGTGGGCTCCATTGGCCTCAGGCTAGGGCCTGGGATAGCTACCTACGCCCACACCCTTGGAATCTGCTCCTGCCAGCGGCGGTGCCAGATCTGCGCCTTGTCATGGATCGCGGCTAGTTCGATCGCCAGGTCGAACACGTCACCGTCGGTCGTGAGTTCCAACGATGCGACAGTTCCGACCGACCAACCGGGACGGTCGTAGGTCACTCGGCCATCGAATCGCACCCGGGTTGAGTTGGGGTCGTCATCGGCCACCGACACCGACCATGACAGGTCCGAGTCGATCGTCAGATCGTTGCGCTCCGGGAGCTTGTCGACCCCGGCCACTCGCTTCTCGTACACCGTCGACCCATCGCCTTTCTTCACCGACCACGCCAGTTCGTCGGATACCTCGATCACGGGAGGTTGTGGAGGTGGCGGTGATTCACCGATTTCGAGTATCGACGACTCGGGGCGTGGGGGCACTAGGGGCAGGATCAATCTCGAGCGATTCGGATCGATGGTGAGGGTGAACCGGCGACCAGGCGGGAAGACGACCGGGAAATCGGCGCCGGCAATCGCCAGTCGCAATCGCCAGCCCGGTGGCACCAACGCCGACGAACCGAGCAACGGGAACCGCACCTGACGTCCAACCCCGGGCTCGATCGGGACCGGATCGGAGAGGTCCTCCGGAAAGACCAGATTGCGGCTCCCCCGGCATAGGAGATGTGCTTCGCCCTCGGGGCTG
Organism: Acidimicrobiia bacterium; assembly: GCA_031389635.1. Lineage (GTDB taxonomy): Bacteria > Actinomycetota > Acidimicrobiia > Spongiisociales > ZC4RG35 > DATEEG01. Next base: position 1,025 of record JANMST010000031.1, read on the forward strand.
ACAACCAGCAAGCGGACCGCCGCCATACCGACCGGCTGATCGACGGTGACATGCAGATCCACCTCGGGAAGGCCAAGGATGTCCATGGCTTCCGGCAGCGGACCGGTCTCGAAGACGAGGGAAGCTTCGTCGTCAACCGTGGAATCTTTGCTGCCCAACCCGGCCCTATCCCAGAAAGGCGCATGCGAGCCGACCCACTGGGGTCCCCACCAGCTGAGCGGTCCGTCGTGATTCAGGTCCGCCAAAGAGCTCTGCCAGGTAATCCCGTCCGCGGCCGGCCACGATGGTTCAGCCCGCCAGTATCCCTGCGACCTTGAAGCGTCATAGGGAGGTTCGGTCCTGATCCACGCCGTCAACGGAGGCATGTCCATGACGCCGTTGTCGTCGCCCCGCAGGTGATGACCGAACCAGCGCGCCATCAGGTCGAGATGATCGAAGGTCGGGGCGGGAACTCCGGTCGCCGGCCGGTAGTGGCCCCACGGACCGATCACCGCCCGCTTTGGACAGTCGAGACGTTCCAAAAGAGCCAGCATCCCATCGACGTAGCCATCGAGCCATCCGCCGATGAGAAGGGTCGCCGCTTCGATCGATCCGTAGTCTGCGCATGGCGAACCATGCAGCCAGTAACTGTCTCGCTGCTGGTGGCGAAGCCAGTTGAACGGCCACTGCGGAGTGTGTTCGAGTCGCTCCATCCACATCTCCATCCAGCGATCACCGACGATGTCGGGATCGGGCGGGAGTCCGTTGTAGGCCACCATCGTTCCGGGCCAATCGGCCTGCTCCCCAGCATGGAGAGAACCGCCGACGAAGTGGACATCGCTGGCGAAGCGATCGTGAGTTGCGTGTGCCGCAACAATGGCTTTGAGTTCGGGTGGGCGCGCCATCGCCGCCTGGAGCGACGAGAAGCCTCCCCACGAGATCCCCCACATCCCAACGTTGCCATTGCACCAGTCCTGACCCGCCGCCCACGTCAGTACCTCGAGGGTGTCGGCCATCTCCTGGGCTGTGTACTCGTCGGTCGCAATGCCTTCCGAAGCCCCGGTCCCCCGGACGTCGACCCTGATCCCGGCAATCCCTCGTTGCGCCAGATACGCATAGGTGCGCCAGTCGGGACCAAAGAAGTCTTCGTCCTTGCGATACGGGACCGACTCCACCACAACCGGGAACGGGCCGTCGCCCCGGCCATCGGGAAGGTAGAGGGTGAGGGCGATTCGCACGCCGTCGGCCATCGTCACGAAGACGCGGCGATCGATCCGAACCGGGTATCGGGGTTCTTCGTGCATTGGACGCCCAGGAGCCTAGGTGACGTCAACCGGGGTCGTCCGACTCGAGTTGCGAGACATTGTTCGCAAGCCCTCATAGCCTGCGCAACGACAATGTCATCACGAAGGCACTGGCTTCTTCTCGCCGCCGGCCTCGTGGCGATCGGGGCCGGATTCGTGGGCTACTGGTTGGCGACCACGAGCGCGGGCAACGTCGAGGCCGCCGTTCGGCCCGCCGTCGACTGGCCGATTCGAGTCGAGTACTCGCTGATGTTCGACAACGGAACCGACCCTGAGCACGAGATCCGCGTCGTCTGGCAGGCCCGATCACTTCTCGAGTGGGCCACAGTCCAGACCTGCTGTGGCGATCATGAGGTAGGCACCACCATGCGAGTCATGGCGGATGGCCGGGTGTTCTTCGGAGGCCACGACGGCACCCCTATCACTTACACGTCGACCCACAATCCTCCCAGGTCCAATTCCACTTGGGGCATGGTTCCGGTTCCCGACTTCGGGCCCAAGTACCCGACCGGCCTGGCCGGGCTAGAGGCACTCGACTACATGACTGTGCTCGTCCATCCTGAGTTCGACGGGCCGGATCCGATCCAGCTGGACAAGCTCGACGCTGTCGCCAACTCCCTCAATCTCGAGCCGGGAGACATCCTGGGCTACCGGGTGGACGCGCCGTGGGGGTTCACCGAGAGATGGGTGTATAAGCCTCTCAACCTCACCCTGATCAACGACGAGTACATCGACGGCGAGTTGGTCCGCCACCTACAGGTGCACTCGCTCAACCCTTTGGGAACCACGCACTGACATCCCTCAATCAGTTCAAGAACTAGGGTTTCTGCCGTGGCAGACACGCCCCCAGCCAAGCCGGTCTACTACTCCGACTACCTCCAGCTCGATCGGCTGTTGGGCAGCCAGCAACTGGCCTCGGCGGCGGGCGGGCAACCGGTTCACGATGAGATGTTGTTCATCATCGTTCACCAGGCCTACGAGCTTTGGTTCAAGCAGATCCTCTGGGAACTGGACGAGGTCGCCAAACTGCTTGCCCCGGCAAGAGTCGCCGAGACCGAGATGCTGCGAATCGTTGCCCGCCTCGATCGCATCACCGAGATCCAGAAATTGCTGATCGAGCAGATCAGCGTGCTCGAGACCATGACCCCGCTCGACTTCCTGGAGTTCCGCAACTTCTTGATCCCGGCCTCGGGATTCCAGAGCGTTCAATTCCGGCTGATCGAAAACCGCCTGGGGGTGCGACCGGAGGACCGCCTCAAACTGGCCGGCAACCCTTACACGGCAGCCCTCAGCGAGAACGACCGCCACCGCGTCGAGGAGTCCGAGGCCGTGGTGAACATCTTCGATCTGGTCGAGGCCTGGCTCGAGCGCACTCCGTTCCTCGACCACGGCGACTTCCACTTCTGGGACCTGTACCAGGGAGCGGTCCACGAGATGCTCGAGCACGACCGGGGAGTCGTTGCCACCAACCCCAACCTCAGCGAACCCGAGCGGGAAGCCCAACTCAAGAGCTTCGGGCAGACCTTTTCCCTCTACGAGGCAGTGTTCGACGAGACCAAGCACAAGGCGCTGGTGACGGCGGGGGAACGTCGCCTCTCTCACCGTGCGTTCCAGGCAGCGCTGTTCATCAACCTCTACCGCGACGAACCGGCGCTCCAGGAACCGTTTCGACTATTGACGCTGTTGATGGACATCGATCAAGGGTTCACCTCGTGGCGCTACCGGCACGCCCTGATGACCCAGCGAATGATCGGGCGACGGGTCGGGACCGGCGGTTCGGCCGGGGCGGCCTACCTCACCCGTTCGGCTGATCGAAACCGGGTCTTCGTCGACCTGTTCCAATTGTCGACGTTCATGATCCCGCGTTCGATGCTGCCCGCACTCCCGGTCGATCTCGAGCGAACGATGCGGTTCCGATTCGAAGAGATATGAGCCACAAGAAACTGTTCCGGCGTTTCCTCGACGCCGACAAAGGGAGGCTCCACTTCGCGGCCCATAGCCATCACCCGTGGCCCGACGTGACCTTCGAGGCTCACACCAGGGCGTGGGAGGACGCCGCGCGGCTGATGGACGACAAATGGGACATCATCTTTGGCCGGGTCATCCCCGAGATCCGGATCCGGATCTCAACACTGCTGGGCCTGCCCGATCCGGGCACCCTGGTGTTCGCGCCCAACACCCACGAGTTCGTCATCCGGTTGTTTTCGTGCCTCAGCTCTCCGATCCGAATTGTCACCACCGATGCTGAGTTTCATTCCTTCGACCGCCAGGTCCGTCGGTGGGAAGAGGCCAGGTTGGCTGATGTCGTCCGGGTTGCAACCGAGCCGTTCGCAAGCTTCCCCGATCGAATGGGGAGTGCGGTGCGAGATGCGAGCATGGTGTACCTGTCGCAGGTGTCCTTCGACTCGGGCTACGCCGTGGAGAAACTCGAAGCGATCATCGCCGGGGCACCCGCAGACTCGTTCTGCGTCGTCGACGGCTACCACGGCTTCATGGCCCTCCCCACCGATCTCAGTTCCCTATCGGAGCGGATCTTTTACGTGGGCGGTGGCTACAAGTACGCCATGGCAGGTGAGGGTGCATGCTTCATGCATTGCCCTCCCGGCTTCGGTGAGCGACCGATCGACACGGGTTGGTTCGCCGGATTCGACGACCTCACCAAACGCCAAGGTGCGATCACCTACGGTCACGATGGCGATCGTTTCTGGGGAGCAACCTTCGATCCCTCCGGGCTGTACCGGATGTTGGCAGTGCTCCGGCTCATGGAAGCCGAAGGCATAACCCCGACGGTCATTCATCGTCATGTCGAAGACCTGCAACAGCAACTGCTGGCGACGAGGGCAGTGCCGGGCGAGTTGATCCCGGCAGAGGGAACCGCCCGGGGAAACTTCCTGACTTTCCGCACCGACCAGGCCGAGGCCATCTACCACGGGCTCCACGACCAGAACGTCATCGTCGATCATCGGGGCGACCGGCTCCGGATCGGATTCGGGATCTATCAAGATCCCGACGATGTCGAGCGCCTGGCGAAGGCCTTCTCAGCCCTCTAACCGTTCGGTAACGAAGCGGGCGTAGAAGCCGGGCCAGTCCTCGGAGCTGCCCGAGCTCTTATGGGTTTCCGCGGCAGTCACCAACAGCGCGGCCAGCTGGGTTTCGTCGATCTCCGGAGCCGACCCAGGCAATCGCTCGAGCAGCCAGGCGGCATACCAGGCCGGCCAATCCGGGTCTTCGCCATCGGTCGCCGAGAAAGCCCGGTGATGTGCCGGCCCGACCTGGCTGAGCAACTCGGTCCATGCGCCCAGGGTCATGTCAGGCTCTAAGTGAGAACGGGGATCTTCTCCATGGCCGCTCGCACCTTCTCCTCGGGATAGTCGTAGTCGACGAGCTTGCCGTCGAGGAAGTCGTGGTAGGCGCCCATGTCGAAGTGCCCGTGTCCGCAAAGGGCGGTGAGGATCACCTTCGGTTCTCCGGTCTCCTTGCACTTGAGCGCTTCCCTCACCGCCGAAGCGATGGCATGGCTCGGTTCCGGGGCGGGAATGATTCCCTCACTACGGGTGAACTGAACTGCCCGTTCGAAACACTCCACCTGACCGATCGCCTCGGCCTCGACCAGACCAAGTTCCTTGAGATGGGAAACCAGCGGTGCCATGCCGTGGTAGCGCAGACCGCCGGCGTGGATCGGCTCCGGGATGAAATCGTGACCAAGCGTGTGCATCTTGAACAGCGGCGTCATCCCGAGAGTGTCGCCGAAGTCGTAGGTGTAAACACCTTTTGTCAACGATGGCGAGGCAGTCGGCTCGACGCAACGAATGGTCGGTGCCATCTTGCCTGCCAGCTTCTCCCGCAGGAACGGAAACGACAAGCCGGCAAAGTTGGAGCCGCCCCCGGTGCAGCCGACCAGAAGATCGGGGGTCTCGCCGATCTTGGCGAGCTGCTTGAGAGCCTCTTCTCCAATCACCGTCTGGTGCATAAGAACGTGGTTGAGGACGCTTCCGAGCGAGTACTTGGTTTCGGGATCTCCGGCGGCCGCCTCGACCGCTTCGGAGATGGCGATGCCGAGGCTGCCGGTGGAGTTGGGGTCCTGGGCCAGGATGGTCCGGCCCGCGTTGGTCAGCTCCGACGGGCTGGAATGAACCTTGGCGCCAAAGACCTCCATCAACGTGCGGCGGTAGGGCTTCTGCTGGTAGGAGGCGGCCACCTGCCAGACCTCACACCCGAGGCCAAACTGCACACAGGCGAAAGCGAGTGCGCTGCCCCATTGCCCCGCACCGGTCTCGGTGGTGAGTCGCTTGGTCCCTTCCTGGGCGTTGTAGTAAGCCTGGGGAACGGCGGTGTTGGGTTTGTGAGAACCGGCCGGGCTCACTCCTTCATATTTGAAGTAGATGCGCGCCGGGGTGTCGAGAGCTTTCTCCAGGCGAAGGGCCCGGTAAAGCGGAGTGGGCCGCCACATCTTGTAGACGTCGAGGACCGCACCGGGGATATCGATATAACGATCCTGCGATACCTCTTGCATGATGAGGGCCATCGGGAAGAGAGGTGCGAGATCGGCCGGCCCGATCGGCTGGTGAGTGCCCGGATGGAGCACCGGCGGTGCCGGCTCGGGAAGGTCGGGCTGGATGTTGTACCAGGCGGCCGGAATCTCCGACTCGTCGAGAATCACCTTCGTCACATCAGCCGCCATGAGCCACCTTCTCTCGGGATGCGGAAACTAGCAATCGCGGGCGAGGAGTGCCGATGAACAGCTCCAACGGCGGGGTGACGCCTGGCCCCCCGCCTGCGGGGGGACCGATCGCCGCTTTGGGCGATCGAGGGGGGTGCGCGAACTCCGGCCGCACTCCGCCTCAAAGTCGCCGTCGGTTCGTCTGGAGGACCTCATCGATCAGCGATGGGGACCCAACGCCTACCGCTGGGGCCGATGTAGACCGACTCCGGTCTGATCAGTCGGCCCGAGCGTTGCTGTTCGAAGGTGTGGCCGATCCATCCCGCCACCCGCCCGGCGGCGAAAGTGGGGGTAAACAACTCGGTCGGGAGGCCGAGGCCGTGCAACAAGAGGGCCGTGAAGAACTCGACGTTGGTCTTCAGGTTTCGTCCCGGCTTGGCTTCCTCGAGAAGGCGCAGTGCCGTCGCCTCGACATCTTTGGCGAGTTCGTACAGTGCCATGTCGCCTTCGGCCTGGTACATGCTCTCGGCGGCGTGGGCGAGAACGTCGGCCCGCGGGTCGCGCACCTTGTAGACGCGATGGCCGAAGCCCATCAAGCGCTCGCCTCTCCCCAGCTTGGCGCGGATGTACTCCTCCGCCCGGTCGGCCTGTCCGATCTCGAAGACCATGTCGAGGGCCGGACCAGGAGCCCCGCCGTGCAGCGGACCTTTCAACGCGCCGATGGCGCCGGTGACGGCCGACACCATGTCCGACTCGGTGGCGATGATCACTCGGGCAGCAAAGGTGGAAGCATTGAGTCCGTGGTCGCTGACCGTGTTCAAGTAGGTCTCAAGACCCCGAATCGTGGCCGGCCCGGGCTCGCTCCCGGTCAGCATGTACAGGTAGTTGGAGCTCCTGCCGAGATCCATCCGCGGGGGGATGGGATCTTGATCGTTGAGGAAGCGCCAATACGTTGCGATTGCCGGAGGGATGCGGGCAGTGATGGCTTTGGCCCGGGCCATGTTGTCCTCACCCGCAAGATCCAGGTCGAAGGTCCCCGCAGCCATGCGAAGGGCATCCATAGGCAAGACACGATGTTTGGCAGCCTGCTGGAGCAGGGAGTATGTGGCGGCCGGCAGTTCGCGATAGCTCGCCATCGATGACTTGAAGGCGTTGAGGGTCTTGGCGTCGGGAAGGTCGCCGTACCAGAGCAGACAGCAAATCTCTTCGAAGGTGGCGTTGGCGGCGAGTTCCTCGAGGGGAAACCCGCCGATGATGAGTTCGCCCT
>JANMST010000034.1:0-11831 GCA_031389635.1 Acidimicrobiia bacterium
CCGCGGCCCATGGGCCGCGGTTGATGCGCGAAAACGGGAGGAATGAGGCCCTTACGTCTGGACTGTCACCGTAATGGTGGTCGTTTGCTCCAGGAAGCCGTTCCAGTACCAGCGAGCAATCAGGGTGTGGGTTCCCGGGACCATGCCGAAGGTCCCCTTGAAGATCCGGGAATCCCTCCCGATGACGGACACGACCGGCAGGGGGGTCAGCGAGATCGGCGACCCGTTGATAGACATCTCGACCCTGGTCGAACCGGATTCGAGGCCGGTGCTCTCGGTGACGTCGTAGAAGCCCTCCCGCAACTCATATTGAGAGCGGTAGGGAATCGTTATGGAGGCCCGGCAGGCCAATCCGTCCTTCGAGCAAATCAAGGGGATGCCAGCGACAAGGTTGATCTGGGGATAGATCCGCTCAATCTCGAAGGCTCGAACAAGGAAGGAGGCCATCTGGGCCCGGGTCACCGGGTTGAAGGGGCAATAGTTGGTTCCTCCACACCCGGTGGTGATGCCGGCAGCCGAGATGGCGGCGATGTCGGCTGCGTGGGTAGTGCCGCCGAGATCGGTGTAAGGGATCACCGCACTTGGTGGCAGGTCGAGCGCCCTGACCAGGAAGGTCGCCATCTGGTCGCGGGTCACGGCTTGAGTCGGGCAGAAAGTCGACGGAGTGCATCCCGTTGTGATCCCGGCGGCCTCTATGGCATTGATGTTGCCCGCATGGACGCTGCCTCCGATGTCGCCGAACGGCCCAATCGTCACTGGCGAAAGCTTGAGGGCACGGGCCAGGAAGGTGGCCATCTGCTCGCGCGTCACCGCCAAAGCGGGGCAGTAGAGGCCAGGACCGCATCCGGTTGTGATACCGGCGGCGGCGATCCCATTGATGTCGGCTTCATGGACGCTGCCGTCATCGTCGGTGAACGCCCCGCTGATGCCGACCGCCACTGCTGCCTGGCCGGTGGCCAAGGCAGTGACCAAGACTGCGAGCACGATCCCCGCGCCCGCCGAGGTCCGCTTCCAGCGCGTACTTCTCATAGATCTAGGCGTCTCATACGTGAAGGCGTCTCATTGAATGGTGAGGGAGGCGAGGAAGCTGTTGATCGCAGGCAACACTTCTGCGCGATCGATGTGGCTGCCCACCACGACATAGAGGCACATGGCTCTTCCGCCAGCCGTGAAGAATCTCTGGACGGCGCTTTGCAATGGCATTGGCTTTTGCAGTACCGATCGATCGAAATGGCCGGCGTCGATCGAGGCTGGCGCGCCGATCGCTGCGAACAAGGCAGCGCCGGCACTCTGACGGCCGTAGTCGAAGAGTGCGATGAAGGCGTCGGCGGGACCCATCAGGTCGACCGCTCCGCCTCCGAAATCACCACGGCGGGTCGGGAGGGGGAACGTGGCGAAGTGGGCAATCACGTTGCGAACCGATCCGTCCTCCAGGGTGGACTCGTGACCGATGGCACCCTCCCATCCGGGAGGCAATGAGACGGTGATGCCTTCGGCTGACAGGACACTCATGAGACCGGCGGCTGATAGAGACGTTGGTCGCCCGGTTCGATGCCGGCTTCCTTGAGTTCCTCATCGACGTCGGCCTTGCGAGCGGACGTCGAACTGTGCAGGGGATGGGCATGATCGGAGATTGCCCTGCTGACCATCTCACCTACTCGACCCCAGTTGGCGGCGGATCCTTCGCCCACCACGGTGGCGTTGGCGTTGTCGACGAGAGCGAAGTACGGAGTCGCCGGCACCTTGAAGGCATCCCAGGCATCGGATGACATCAAGGTCGTCACTTTGCCCGAGGCCATACGGGCGATTTCACCGGGGCTCTCTTCACCGGGATCCTTGGTCACCACGATGGGGCGGGCCCCCGAGAAATTGAGATCGTCCGACAACCCCTGCCAGAAGGGTTGGCATGACGTGCACGTCGTCGACAGGAAAGCGAGGAGGGAGTAACCGCGCGATCCGGTGAGAGCGACCGAAGCAATCCCTCCATCGGGAGTCGGTCCGGAGAGGTTGGCGAGAGGGGTCGGCCCCAGTCCGCTTCTCCTCGGAGGAGGGACGAAGGTCTCGGTCTGGTGTTCGCCTCCCCCGAGAGCGTGGAGTTGGCGCAGGATCTCGGCATGGCTGCGGAGCAGGCCAGCCACGAGGACCACCAGGAGACCGATGACGATGCCTTCGATGACGATGAGAGCTTCCATCATGACCCCGGAGTGGTGAGTGGTGAGTGGTGGGTGGTGGGTAAGAAGGAAATCAAATCGTGATCTTTCCCCATACCACCGGAATCCCACCTGGGTCGCCGAAGGAGAACGTGACGTCGGGGTTGCCGGGAAGGAATTGGTCCCTGAGCTCCCAGGTTCCGGAGCGGTAACGACCGACCGTGTCGACGCCGTTCCCGTTCCAATCCCCGACCACCGGGATTCCGGCAGCATCACCGAAGTCGAACTCCATATCGGGCGGCCCGCTTGAAGGCGTATGGCGCAACATCCACTTCGATCCCCGCACCACCCCGATGCCGTCGGTTCCGTCGCCGTTCCAATCCCCGACGACGGGTATGTCGCCGGCCTGGCCGAAGTTGACGACTATCTCGGGGGCGCCGTTGGAGTTGCGGTTGCGCAGTAGCCACTGACCGTTGCGGAAGACACCGGCGCTGTCCCATCCCTTGCCGGTCCAGTCCCCGGCCACAGGAACGTCGCCGGGGGAACCGTAGGTGAAGATCAGATCGGGTTGTCCACCGCCTTCGACCTGGCGGACATGCCAGGTCAGGTTTTCGTCGCCGACTCTTCCGTGCCTGGAGCCTTTGACCACCGCAGCGGTGGCCACGCCGGCTCCGGTCCAATCGGCGGCGAGCGGAATGTCGCCGGGCGTTCCGAGATCGAATGACGAGGTGGGGCTGCCCGCCGAAAGTGCGCTGCGGAGATTCCACGCCGGCAGGGTGACGACCCCCGGGAAGGCGTTGACCGGCTTGAAGTTGGGATGCAGACAGGCGGCGTCGTGGAAGGCGGTGTTCTGGTCGCGGGCATCGACCGCTGTGCAACTCGAGTCCCACTCCCACGGTGCGACACATGTAACGACGCGACAGACGATCGGTCCCATGCATCCGATGTGCTGGTTGCACTGGCCATAGCGGAAGCGGACACAGGAGACTTTGCGAAGGTTGCAGTCGTCGTTGGCGCAGGCACAGACCCGGCCCACACATTCAGGCCCGCAGGTCCCGGAGCCTCCGCAGCCGCAGGGACCGCAACTGGTGTCGTGACAATCCATGTAGTACCTGGGGCCACCACCGCAGTATCCGGAACCCTCGGCCCGCCACCAACCGGAAACGGCGGTGCCGGGCGGGCAGGTGTTGACGCCGGTCGTCGAGCAACAGAACTCGGTGTAACCGTCCCGGCAGCGGGCACCTCCGGGGCAGTTGCCGGGGACGATCGCGGCGTAGGCGGAGATCGGGCGGAGGATGTACGTGGCCGGTGCTGTGACCAGGGCCGATCCGACGACCGCGACCCTTCGCAGAAACCCTCGTCGCGAGGTCCGGGTGGCCAATGCCTGGCTGGCCGCTTCAACGAGGCGGGTGCTCATTGATGTCCCGCCAAGTGTGGTTTCAACAGCACCGGCAATGCGGTGAGTAGGAGGTATGCGGCGTAGGTTCCGGCAGCCAGGAAAGCGAGGTAGGGGAGACCCGCCACGGGCTGCTCGCCGAGTACCGAAACGAGAGAGGGGCTCTGGCTGAGAGCAGCCCAGACGCCGCCCGCCAAACCGGCGGCGTTGAGGAAGAGATGGACCACCGATGGCGGGGTATCGACTTTTCCAAAGCATCCACATGAGGAGATGGGGATGCGGCGACGAAGTGCGAATGCGACAAACCAGCCAAAGCCACCGTAGAGGACGGCCAGGGCCCAACCCGCCAGGGCCCCACCGGCGAGCAACGAGAATGCTCCCGTCGCAATCTCAGCCACGGCGAGCGTGTACACGACTCCGCTGCCGGAAACCAAGCCGGAAACCCGAAGGGCGCCGGAAGTTGAAGCAGGGTCTGCCAGCTTGGCACCCCCACTAACCAGAAGAAGAGCGGCCGAAAGGAAGAACCATCCTTCCAAGCCCCACACCCTAGGCGCCTCGGAGAGGTGTTCTAACCAATCGGAAAAGGACTAGTGACCTGTCCCCCGCGTGCGGGGGGACCGATCGAAGCGAAGCGAGATCGAGGGGGGAGCGCGAACTCCGGACGCATTCCTCCCGAACGGCGCCGCCGGTTCGTCTCGAGACGAACGCGATCGGTCCGCACCCTCGCTCGTGCCGTGTCGGGCTCCCTGCCAGAATGCAATTCTTCGCCGTCGAATAGGGTTGAGCTTTGGAGAGCGACCTCCATGTTGTCTTCGGGACCGGGCCAGTCGGGATGGCCACCGTCGAGCTTCTTGCTGCTGGGGGACATCGCGTTCGTGTCGTCAATCGCAGCGGCCGAGCCGAGGTGCCCGCTGGTGTCGAGGTGCTGGGCGGGGACGCTGCCGATCCAGCATTCTCAAAGAACGCTGCGGCGGGTGCGGCCGTCCTGTATCAGTGCCTCAATCCTCCGTACACAAGGTGGCCCGAACTGTTTCCATCGCTCCAAGCAGGCGTTCTCGATGGCGCCGCGGCGGCAGGAGCCAGGTTGGTGGCAATGGAGAACCTCTACATGTACGGGCCCACGGAGGGCGCCCCGCTAACCGAGGACCTCCCGCACGCCGCCACCGGCCGGAAGGGAAGGACGAGGGCGAAAATGGCGCAAGACCTGCTCGAGGTGCATCGAGCGGGGAAGGTCCGGGTGGTCATTGGGCGCGCCTCTGACTATTTCGGCCCCCACGGCCGGCTCAGCGCTATGGGAGAGCGCGTGTTCGACTCGGCCCTCAGCGGCAAGAAGGCGCAGGTGATGGGTAACCCGAATCACCTTCACACCTACAGCTACATACCTGACATCGCCAAGGGCTTGGTCATTCTCGGCGAACACGGCGAAGCCGACGGCCAAGCGTGGCACCTGCCGAACGCTCCGGCCATCACTACCAGGCAGTTCATCGAGCAGGTGTACGTGGCGGCGGGGACCGAGCCGGGGATCCAAGCGATGTCCCGGTTCCTGGTGAAGATGGTCGGCCTCCTCAACGGGACCGTCCGGGAGCTGTACGAGATGCTTTACGAGTTCGAGGAGCCGTTCGTTGTCGATTCCACCAAATTCGAAAGGGCCTTTGGCGATCACGCCACCCCGCTGAGCGAGGCGATCCCAGCCACCGTCGAGTGGTTCCGAACCCACCCGAAGTCGTAGGCGGGCACCGGCTCACACGCCTGCGGTCCCCCTCCAAGCAGGGGACACCGAGCGGAGAGACATTCACCGCCTACCACGGGGTCGCTTCGCCCCGTTACTCTCGCATCGTGGCTTCGAACACTTCCGATATCGAACAGTTGGCTGTCAACACCATCAAAGGGCTTGCCATGGACGCGGTCCAGAAGGCCAATTCCGGTCATCCGGGGATGCCTATGGGGATGGCCGACATCGCCGTTGTGTTGTGGGGCCGATATCTCAATGTCGACCCCGGTGCGCCGTCGTGGTTGGACCGCGATCGCTTCGTCCTTTCCAACGGTCACGGTTCGATGTTGCTCTACTCCATGCTCCATCTCGCCGGCTTCGGCCTCACCCTCGATGAGCTCAGGTCATTTCGCCAACTCGGTGCGATCACGGCGGGACACCCCGAGCGCCATCCTTCTCTAGGGATCGAGGTCACAACCGGACCACTCGGTCAAGGCTTCGGCATGGGGGTGGGGATGGCTCTCGCCGAGGAACACCTGCGGGCTCGATTCGGCCCCGATCTCGTGGATCACCGCACCTATGGCTTCGTGTCGGACGGCGACCTGATGGAAGGAATCTCGGCCGAGGCATCCTCGCTCGCCGGCCATCTCGGTCTCGGACGGCTCACGTATTACTACGACGACAACGACATCTCGATCGATGGCAACACGGCAATCACCTTCAGCGAGGATGTCGCCAAACGGTTCAATGCGGTCGGGTGGCATGTCCAGACGATCGACGGTCATGATCGCGAGGCCATCGCTCAAGCGACCGACGCCGCCCTCGTCGTCGATGATCAACCGTCGCTCATCATCTGCCACACCCACATCGGCCACGGTGCACCCCATGCCCAGGACACCGCCAAGGCGCATGGTGCTCCTCTGGGTGACGACGAGATTCGGCTGACCAAGGAGGCGATGGGGTGGCCGCTCGACGAAGCTTTCTACGTGCCGCCGGAGGTCTCAGACTTTTTCGATAAGGCAATGGATCGAGGCCGGAAGGTGCATCATTCCTGGCACCACCGGTGCGAGAGCGATCCTGAGGGGTCATCGCGTTTGCAAAGCTTCTATGAACCCACGGTGGTTCGTCTCACCGGGCCGACCTTTGAGGTAGGCAAGAAGTTGGCCACCCGGGCCGCCATGGGGGAGTTGTTCGAGGAGATGGCCGAAGCGGTTCCAAACTTCATCGGTGGAGCAGCCGACCTCGTCGAGTCGACGAAGACAGAGATCCACTCCTCAACCCGATTCTCGAAAGTGGACAGGATGGGCCGCAACATCGCCTTCGGAATCAGGGAGCATGCGATGGCAGCGGCCGTCAACGGCATGGCTGCCCATGGAGGCTTGCGACCTTACGGCGCCACCTTCTTTGTCTTTTCCGACTACATGAGGCCCGCTATCCGCATGTCGGCGTTGATGGAGGTGCCATCGATCTGGGTCTACACCCACGAGTCGGTTTTTCTCGGCGAAGACGGTCCGACCCATCAACCGATCGAGCATCTCGCCTCGCTCCGGGCCATGCCCGGGGTTTGGGTGGTGAGACCCGCCGACGCCGGGGAAACCATCGAGGCCTGGGAGATGGCGTTCAATCGCAACGAGGGACCCACCGTCCTCCTCTTCACCCGCCAGGCCCTGCCGGTGCTCAACCGCGCCGGCAAGGAGGGCAATGTCGCCCGCGGGGGATACGTGCTCAGGGAAGGTGAGGATCTGGTGCTCGTTGCAACCGGGTCGGAGGTGTCCTTGGCGCTGGAAACCGCCGACCTGCTCGATCGCTCGGTTCGAGTCGTAAGCCTTCCCTGTTGGGAAGCCTTTCTTCGCCAGGAGGCCGGTTACCAGGACGCCGTGCTCGGCGTCGGAATCCCGAGGGTCTCGATCGAAGCCGCAGCCACATTCGGATGGGAGCGGATCGTCGGCGAGAGTGCCTTGAAGATCGGGATCGACCGTTTTGGAGCTTCTGCTCCGGCCGCCAAGCTCGCCGAGCATTTCGGGTTTACACCGTCCGACATTGCCGCCCGGATCAACGACTGGATGGATTCCGCTCCGGAGAAGACGTGACCCCTCCCGATCCGGGGGCGGTCCTGTCGATGTGGGCGGCCGGCCTGGCAGCCGGCGTTGCCCTGGTGGCGTCGTGGAAGGTTGCTCGTCCCGGCTTCATCCTGTTGGGGACGGCGGTGGCGGCGACGATCGGTTTCCTGGCAGCTTTGGCCGGGGCAGGATGGTGGGCCGCGATTGCCGCCTTCATTTCGCTACTGGCGATCTATCTCAAGCTCAGCCGGTGGGCCGCAATGCCGTTGGCCGGGGCAGCGTTGCTCTGGCTCGATGCCGCCTATCCGGAGTTCAGTTGGCTCATCGTGATCTCGGGTGCGATCGCCCTCGGCGGGATCACTGGCGAGATGCTCCTGGGCCATTGGTACCTCGTCGATCCGAAACTTCCGAGACGGTCGCTGAAAATCCTGGCCGCGATCGGAGCGATCGGAATCGCCGTCGACACCGTGGTGGTGCAGGTGTACGCCGTTGACACCTCGGTGATTTCACCGGCCGTTCTCATCGGCCTCGGTGCGACCACCGTCGTCCTCATGGTGGGGGTCTGGTTTTCCCTGCGGGTCCCGTCGTACACAGGAGTAATGGCCGCTACCGGCCTGTCCTACCTTGCAACCCTCACCGCCCTCGGCGCAGTCGTGATCGGGAGAGCGGTCATCTGAAGATCAGTTGGCAGTTGGCAGTAGGCAGTAACTGTCCCCCCGCCTGCGGGGGGGATCGCCGCTTTGGGCGATCGAGGGGGGTGCGCGAACTCCGGACGCATTCCTTCCTGAGAGCGCCGCCAGTTCGTCTCGATTCTTTGGAATCTCGAGACGGACGCTCTTTGGAATCTTGAGACGAACGCGATCGGTCCAAAACGATTCACCTGCCGGTGTGGGCCGGCGGCCCCTGGGTCGAGGTCAACCTGACCCCTCGGCGAGTGCCGGCATCCTTGAAGACAGTCTGAACCTCAAACCTCAGACTGTGTTCGATACCCTCCGGCGATGGTCAACGTAGAAATCACCGAACGTCGTAGTCGGAGCATCCCTTTCGCTATCCCGGTGCTGGAGGGAAGGGAGGCGGCGACTCCGGGCTTTCAGGCTGCTCTCAATCGGGGCAAGGACCAGCTCGACCGTCAGGGATTCACCGGAAAGGTCGGTCAGGTGGCCGTCCTCGATCCAAGTCTCATTGCGGTCGGTCTGGGCGAAGAGGCGTCGGCCGATACATTGCGCTGGGCCGCTGGCGCCCTCGCCCGAAATCTCGGGACTATCGAACGGATCGGCACCGGCCTTCATGACGTCGACATCGCTGGAGCGACGAGAGCGGTCGCCGAAGGATTGATCCTTGGCGGATACAAGTTCGGCCGTTACAAGAGCTCGACGACCAACGACGTTGTGGTCGAGCTTCCCGGCGCCGATGCGCGCCAGTTGGCCGCCGCTCGGATCGTCTCCGGAGCCGAGGTGTTTGCTCGCGATCTAATCAACACCCCGGCCGGCGATAAGGCTCCCGAGGTGCTGGCCCACCTGATCGCCGAGGCGGCGGCTGCGGTCGGCGTTCGACCCGAGATTTGGGATGAGGAGAAGATCGCCGCCGAGCGGATCAACGGCCTCCTGTCAGTCTCGGCCGGTTCTCATCGGCCCCCACGGTTCGTTCGTCTGTCGTACCGGCCCCGGCGGGCTGAGCGGACGCTGGCTCTGGTTGGAAAAGGGATCGTGTTCGACTCAGGAGGTTTGTCGCTCAAGACCGGCGAGGGCATGGAGACGATGAAGACCGACATGTCCGGGGCAGCGGCGGTGGCAGCATCCGTCATCGGTGCCGCCCGGCTCAAGCTTCCGATCAATCTCGAGGCGTATCTACCCCTCACCGAGAACATGCCCGGCGGGGGAGCGACCCGGCCCGGCGACGTGATCACCTACCGGAACGGCCGAACCATCGAAGTGTTGAACACCGACGCCGAGGGTCGCCTGGTGCTGGCCGACGGCCTGATCCTTGCTGCCGAGGGATCGGCCGACCTGATCGTCGATATCGCCACCTTGACCGGTGCCCAGCGCATCGCCCTGGGGGACAGGGTGGGAGCGGCGCTCGGCAACGAACAAGAGGATGTCGAGTTGCTGGTCGCCGCCGGCGCCGTCGCCGGGGAGCGCTTCTGGCCCATGCCCCTGGTCGACGACTACAGCCACTTGATCCGGTCGGAGATCGCTGATGTCAAAAACACGGGCGGGCGCTACGGCGGTGTCATCACGGCATCGTTGATCCTGCGCCCCTTCGCCGGAGGAAAGCGCTGGGTCCATCTGGATATCGCCGGACCCGCCAGGGCCGAAACCGCCTACGCCTGGTTCCCCAAAGGCGGCACCGGCTTCGGAACGAGAACCCTGATAGCGCTAGCGGAGTTGATGTCGCGGAGGGCATGACGCGACCGACACGTTTTACGTTCTACGTCGAACCCGGTCGAGCACGCCTATCACCACGCACCACGCACCACGCACCACGCACCACGCTCTTTCACGGCCAGCCTCGGTGGTGTTCTCTGAAGTCCTTGACTTCTGCTTTCGTCGTTGGCCCCCAGGTTCTCATCGCCACCGGGTGCTGACTCCTCGCTTCGGCGAGATCCTCGGGACTGAAATACAACCCTGATCTGATCGGAGCGATGTTGTAGAGACGGGCGGCGTTCTCACCGAGGATCTTCCGTTTCCTTTCCCTGGTCATCTCCGGATATCCGAAGCGCTCCTGGAACTCGGGTGTGATCTCGAAGGCTCGGAGAGCGTCTATCTGGCCCTGCGGGGATCCGTAGAAGATCGAGTCGGTCCCCCACAGGAGGTTGTCCTCGCCGACCGCAACAAGAAGTTTGCCCAGCACATGGGCCGCCTGTTCCGGTCGCCGGAGGAGGTGCCACCAGGTCGAACCGATTTCGGCGAAGACATTGCTTCCGGGGGCGACTCCGGCCCGCCGCAACGAAGACACGAGTCGGTTCACGCCCCGGTCAGCCGTCTCCTCGGTGTACGGCCCTTCCGAGGTGCCGACCTCGTAGCCGGAGTGATAGATCACGAACTTGACCCCGGGATGGGCAAGGGCGGCGGGGCCAACATCGACCGGTGAGCCGATCCGGGCTCCGCCGGACAGTCCTTTGTGGATGCAAAGAACCGGTCGCCCGAGTCTCTCGATCTGCTGGAGGAATTGGTCGCCGACCTGAGGCAGGTTGGGATCGTGATCGTCGAGGAACCACCCCGATGGAAAGTGCGTGAAGGTCTTCCAGCCGCTCACGGTCTGCTCGGCAACCGTCTTCTCCATCTCGTCTAGCACGCCCTTAAGTGGACCGATGAGGTAGTGCCAGGGCGTTGACGAGGATCCGGTTGTCGACCCCGAGAGCCGTGACGACCCGGCGGGTCTCTTCCATCACCTCCGGTGGCAGCGGGCTTCCTTCCGGGAGGATCGGAAGCCCCGAAAGTGCGGTCATCGTCGTGTCCGAGCGGATGAACATCTCCTCCAGGAAATGGTTCATCGAAAAGCATGCCCTCGCATCCTCTTCGTATTCGCAGTCGGCCTGAGGGAATGAGTTGCCCCAGAACCAGTTGCCGCGGGTGGAGGGATCGAGGTCGTATTCGAGTAGGTGGCCCTGCATGTCGAACACGAACTCGCCGGCTCCGATGACGGTTCGGGCCACGGTCGGATCGCGGAGAGCGTCGGTGACAATCCGGTACCGCCCTCCGATCGACCGACCCGCTGCGACCATGGCCGTTTGGTCGATTGCCCACAGGGTGGCGGCGGTGGCGCAAGCCGAGCGGAGAAAATCCCGGCGGCTGACTCCCGTCTGATCGGCCCCGAGTTCGCACTCGGCCCGGGCCAGTCCCATCATCTCCGACCGGACGGTGTCGGTTGGCTCCGGGTCGTACTCGCCGTTCGAGCAAGGCCCGAACGTGATCGGCAGACCGGGGTCGTCGGTATCGCGCACGGTTCTTGGGACGGTTCTACCACCCCCGATGTTCATTCGAACCCGTTTCGTCCTGGTTCCCAGCTTCCGTTCCTATCCGCCGAAGGTTGTGTACCGTTCCGGTTCGTGAAGCTCCGCACCCGCTTCGCACTCAACACCGTCGCCGTCGACTCAGCCGCGGCGCTGGTTTCATGCCTGGTCGCATCCCAGTACGTGTTCGGTGTGTGGCTGCCGTGGAACGCTCTCCAGTTCGCTTTCCCCAGCCTGGAGAGTCTTCAAAACCCCCGTCCGATGGTGGCTCTACTGGTCCTCGGAGTGGTCTTCGGCAGCTGGCAGTCGCTGCGCCTGGTCGAGCCGGCGATTGCCCGCCCTCTCTACGCCAGGGCCTTCGCCGCCGGTGCCGTTGGTCTGGTGTCGGTGCTGTTGGGCACCTTTGTCATCCGTACCTATTACTCGTTGCGTTGGGTCAGCTTTGCGCTGGGCGGGTGGCTCATCATTGCTTTGGTTCACCGAGCGATCCAACGGACGCGACCCTGGATCGAAGACATGGTGATCGTCACCGATGAGAAAGCGCTGGTCGATGATCTCGCCG
>JANMST010000072.1:0-13850 GCA_031389635.1 Acidimicrobiia bacterium
ACATCCTCCTCGGGTTACTGAACGAAGGCGAAGGAATCGCCGCCCGGGCCCTCGAAGGAATGGGTATCAACCTGCAGGCCGTTCGCGACCAGGTGGTCGAGATCATCGGCCAGGGCGCCCAAGCACCCACCGGCCACATTCCTTTCACACCTCGCGCCAAGAAAGTCCTCGAGCTATCTCTGCGAGAAGCGCTCCAACTCGGTCACAACTACATCGGCACCGAGCACATCCTTCTCGGCTTGATTCGCGAAGGCGAAGGCGTCGCCGCTCAGGTTTTGCAAAAGCTGGGTGCCGAGCTGACCAAGGTTCGCAATTCAGTCATCCAGCTTCTCAACGGCGCTGGTGGCACCGAGGAACAGGCCACCTCCGGCAGTCCTTCCTCCTCTCGCGAGTCGGCACCTTCCGGTTCGACGGTTCTCGACCAGTTCGGTCGCAACCTCACCCAGATGGCCAGAGAGCGCAAGCTCGACCCGGTGATCGGGCGGGCCCGTGAGATCGAGCGAGTCATGCAGATCCTTTCTCGCCGGACCAAGAACAACCCCGTCCTGATCGGTGAGCCGGGCGTTGGCAAGACCGCCATCGTCGAGGGTCTGGCTCAGCGGATCGTCGCCAACGAGGTTCCCGAGACTCTCCACAATCGTCAGCTCTACACGCTCGACCTCGGAGCCCTGGTGGCCGGTTCCCGCTATCGCGGCGACTTCGAGGAGCGGTTGAAGAAGGTCCTGAAAGAGATCCGGACCCGCGGCGACATCATCCTTTTCATCGACGAGATCCACACTCTGGTGGGCGCCGGTGCCGCCGAAGGTGCCATCGACGCCGCTTCGATCCTCAAGCCGATGCTCGCCCGCGGTGAGCTGCAGACCATCGGAGCCACCACCCTCGAGGAGTACAGGAAGTACCTCGAGAAGGACTCCGCCCTCTAGCGCCGGTTCCAACCGGTCCAGGTGGACGAGCCCTCGGTCGCCGACACCATCCAGATTCTGATGGGTCTCAAGGATCGCTACGAGACGCACCACTCGGTGCGTTTCACCGACGACGCCATCGTCTCGGCCGCCAACCTGGCCGACCGCTATATCTCCGATCGCAACCTCCCCGACAAGGCCATCGACCTGATCGACGAGGCCGGCAGCCGCATGCGGATCTACCGGTCGTCCCGTGATCCCGATCTCTCGGAGATCGATAAGAAGATGTCCGAGGTGCGGCGCCAGAAGTCCGAGGCGGTCAACTCCCAGCAATACGAGCGGGCTGCCCAGTTGCGCGACCAGGAGCGCTCATTGCTCACCGACCGGGTTGAGCGTGAGCAGAGCCTTCGCGAGACCGGCGCCGAAACCGGCTGGGTCATCGACGAGGAAGAAATCGCCGAAGTGCTGGCGCAGTGGACCGGGATCCCGGTTCACCGCCTCACCGAGGAGGAGACCGCCCGTCTGGTGCAGATGGAATCAGAGCTTCACCTCCGAATCGTCGGACAGAACGACGCCATCGTTGCCGTGTCGAGGGCCATTCGCCGGACCCGGGCCGGCCTCAAGGATCCCAAGCGGCCATCTGGCTCGTTCATCTTCCTGGGCCCGTCCGGTGTTGGTAAGACCGAGACCGCCAAGGCCCTGGCCCAGTTCCTTTTCGGGAACGAAGACTCCCTCATCCAACTCGACATGTCCGAGTACATGGAGAAGCACACCGTCAGCAGGTTGGTCGGATCTCCCCCCGGCTATGTGGGTTACGACGAAGGTGGACAACTGACGGAGGCAGTCCGTCGCAAGCCGTTCTCCGTGGTTCTGTTCGACGAGATCGAGAAGGCCCATCCCGACGTGTTCAACACCCTGCTCCAGATTCTGGAGGATGGCCGTTTGACCGATGCCCAGGGCCGGGCTGTCGACTTCAAGAACACGGTCATCATCATGACCTCCAACCTCGGGACCCGTGACCTTCGCAAGAAGACGGTCGGCTTCCATACCGACGGTGACGACGTCACCTACGAGGCGATGAAGGGCAAGGTGACCGAAGAGCTCAAGCGGCACTTCCGTCCCGAGTTCATCAACCGCATCGACGAGATCATCGTTTTCCACGAGCTGTCGCTCGAGGAGATCAAGTCGATCGTCGACTTCATGCTTGCCAGGATCCGCACCCAGCTGGCCAGCCAGGGTCTCGACCTGGTGCTGACCGACGACGCCAAGGGTTTCCTCGGGAACAAGGGGTACGACCGGGAAATGGGTGCGCGGCCGCTGCGCCGGGCCATCCAGAGGCTGCTCGAAGATCCATTGTCCGAACGGGTTCTCCTTGGGACTTTCAAGGCAGGATCGACGGTTCTGGTGACCATCGAAGAAGGCGCCGATCAACTCACCTTCGAGTCGGTCGAGCCGCAACCCTCCACCGTGGCCCTGGCCGAGAGCTAGAAGCCGCTTCCACGGCAGAATCTCGAACTTGGCTGCCGTAGGCAGCCACTAGTACGCCATTGTCAGCGTTCGGTGGTGCTCGCCCATGTTTCCGGCTTCGGGACCCAGCACGGCGTCATGCCAGAGGGCATAGTCGAGGGATGGAATCGGGACGCTGTTGCCCAGGTCCCGAAGAGCGTCGCCTAGCCTCTCGGCGGCATACACCGTCGCCCACCTGATGCCGGCCTCCCAATCCGAGCCGGCCTCGACGAGCTGGCGGGTGTCGACCGCCCGAGCAAGTTCGGCGTCGTACCGAAGCAGACCGTGGTGGCGGAGCACCATCGGGAGCATGTAGTCGGGATAAACCGGGAACGTCTCGAGGCCCCGTAGCGGCCTGGCGGATCTGGTGCTCATCATCGCTGCGCAGAGATGGGCAAGTTTGTCGAAGGCAACAGTCCCGATCACGGTGTCGGCTCGATCCCGATAGCCCGGCACCGTGTCCACCAGAAGGTCGACGACCTTCGGTGCGTCCCAATCCGCCTCTTCGATGATTGATGCGGCACTGGCGCCCCAGCGTCCGACCAAAGCCGTCGCCACCTGATCGAGACGGTGTGCCCGCGCGCCAATCTGCTGCAGGCACCCCCTACCTGCGAAAAGGCGTTCCCCATCGGCGAGGGTGAACCCGACGAAGTCTCGGATATCCATCTTCGGGAGGCGGGTAAAGCACGCGAAGAGGCCCGGTGCGTCATCAAGCCAGACCCCATCCATCTCGGCGTGCCATGTCTCCTCGCCTTCCGGAGGCCACAAGCAAGCGACAACCGAAGTTGCCAGCACGCAGAAGTCGTACCACTCGGGACCGCTCGTGATCGGCAGGCCGGCATAGTCGAAGGCTGGTGGCGCGATCTCTCTGTCGCGCCACGATGCGGCCAGTTTGCGAATGCCCGCCTCGTCGACTTCGACGCCCCAGTCCGGGGGCGGCGGGGAATTCTTGAGATCGATCACCGTCGGATTATCGCCGGAGGCGGGCGCCCGGATTCTTTGAGCGACGGGAGCGAGATCCGCTGAACGAAGCCGTTTCGACCGATATCCACAGGGCCTCGGGCGGCCTCCCCCAACCCGATCCGTGGCTATTCTTCAAAGACGGCGGGCCCCGGCTCGCCGTTCCCATCCATGACGGAGGAAGAAACGTGAAACAACAAACCCGATTGCTGGCGCTTCTGGCGGCAGTAATGCTCGTGCTGTCGGCCTGTGGCGGCTCCGGCACCGAAACCACCACAACTGCAGCCGGCGCCACCACCACGACCGGTGCCGATACAACAACCACGGCTGCCGAAGAAACCACCACAACCGCCGCTGCGGTGGACGTTCAGGTTGGTCTGATTTTCGATACCACCGGACGTGGTGACCAATCATTCAACGACTCCGCGGCAGTAGGCATCGACACGGCCGAGGCCGAGTTGGGAATCACCTTCACCGAGGCTGTTCCCAACCCTGACGGGTCCAACCGGGCCGAATTGTTGCAGCTGGCAGCCGATTCGAGCGACCTTGTGATCGGCGTCGGCTTCCTGTTCGAAGGCGACGCTGCTGCCGTGGGCATCGAGAATCCTGACGTTAACTTTGCCGTTATCGACTCGGCGATGCTCGACTTTTCCGTCACTCCACCGGTCCCTTATGCCGACAACATCGCCGGTCTTGTCTTCGCTGAGCATCAGGGCTCGTTCCTGGTTGGCGCCATCGCCGCGTTGAAGTCCACGACCGGCACTATTGGATTCATCGGTGGTGTGAGCGGGGTTGGTGGTTTGATCGAGAAGTTCGAAGCCGGATACGTGGCCGGTGCCAAGGCTGTGAATCCCGACATCGAGATCCTGTCGGAATACATCTCGGCGGCGCCGGACTTCGCTGGTTTCAATGCTCCCGACCGCGCCAAGGACATTGCCCTAGCGATGTACGAGGGGGGCGCTGACATTGTCTACCACGCGGCTGGTGGCTCGGGTGGCGGCCTTTTCGAGGCTGCCAAGGAGCAGAGCGATGCCAGCGGTACCAAGGTCTGGGCGATCGGTGTCGACTCGGATCAGTACAACACGGCCGACGAAGGTGTGAGGGAGTTCATCCTGACATCGATGCTGAAGCGAGTCGACGTGGCGGTGTATGAGGCCATCAAGGCCCACATCGACGGCACGTTCGCGGCCGGTCCGATCACCTACGACCTCGCGGTTGACGGGGTTGGGTACTCGACCACGGGTGGGTTTGTCGACGACGTCGTGGACCAGATCGAGGATTTCAAGGCCCGGATCGTCAGCGGGGAAATCGTGGTAAACCCACTAGCCCTCCCCTAACCGAATGAATCCGACCGACCCGGCCGAGGCGTGATTCCCGAGTAACAATCCTTGCAAACGCCAAATCGAGCGGGACCCGCCTATTGTCCGGTCCCGCTCGACGTCTATCGGAGGGTTCCTTGGCACCGGCCATCGAATTGAGAGGCATAACCAAACGCTTCCCCGGAGTCGTCGCTAACGAGCGTGTCGACCTCACGGTCGATGAGGGCGAGATTCACGCCATATGTGGCGAGAACGGAGCCGGCAAATCGACTCTGATGAAGATCCTCTACGGCATGCAGTCGGCCGACGAGGGGACCATGAAGATCTTCGGGGACGAGGTCCATTTCACCTCACCGACCGACGCCATCGCGCTGGGCATCGGAATGGTTCATCAGCACTTCATGCTGGCGGACCAACTAACGGTTCTGGAAAACGTCATCCTCGGGGCGGAGCCCACCAAATCACTTGGTCGGATCGACTTCGACAAGGCGCACGAGCATCTCAAGCATGTCGGGGATGCCTACGGACTCGATGTCCATCCCGGCGATCTCGTTGAGGATCTCGAAGTGGGTGAGCGCCAAAGGGTCGAGATCATCAAAGTGCTCTACCGGGGCGCCAAGGTTCTGATCCTCGATGAGCCCACCGCGGTTTTGGTGCCACAGGAAGTCGAGGAGCTCTTCCGGAACATACGCGAGCTGAAGGCCGCCGGCTCCACGATTCTTTTCATCGACCACAAACTCGACGAGGTGCTCGAGATCGCCGACACTATCACGGTGCTGCGCCAGGGCCGCACGGTGGCGACCGTCAAGCCCAATAAGGTGTCTGCGCGCGACCTGGCCGAATTGATGGTCGGATCGGAGCTCCCTACGCCCGCAACGACTGAGTCCACGGTTACCGACGAGGTCGCCTTGGATGTCGTCGCTGTTTCCGTAGTCGACGACGAGCGCGTGGTTGTCGAAGACGTCTCCTTTCAGGTGCACAAAGGTGAGGTAGTGGGGATCGCCGGGGTCGAAGGCAACGGCCAATCTGAGCTCGTCGATGCCATCATCGGCACCCGTGCGGTCTCGGCGGGGAAGATTGTCCTCCTCGGAGTGGACGTGGCCCCAACCTCGGTTCGCGATCGCCGAGAGCGGGGGCTGGCGTATATACCCCAGGACCGCCATCGCGAAGGCCTCTTGTTGCCGGCACCTCTTTGGGAAAACGCGGCTCTTGGTCATCAGACTCGACCGCCCTACTCCAAGGGCTTCTGGATCGACCGGGAAGGGGCTCGGAAACAGACCGAATTGATCCGGAAGGAATTCGACGTACGCACTCCTGGCGTGGACGTCCCCGCCCACGCCCTCTCCGGGGGCAATCAGCAAAAGCTGATCGTGGGGCGAGAAATGACATCCAATCCGGCGGTTCTAGTCGCGGAACACCCGACAAGGGGCATTGACGTTGGAGCTCAGGCCGCTGTTTGGGAGGACATCAAGGCAGCCCGGGCAGCTGGACTTGCAACTCTCTTGGTGTCGGCGGATCTGGAGGAGTTAATTGGACTTTCGGACACCATTGTGGTCATGCTTCGAGGTCGCGTGACTGCGACTGTCGACCCGGCCACGGTCACCCCCCGCGACCTGGGCGCCTACATGACTGGGGCCGCCGAAGCGGGAGCCGCATGAAGTTCGCTCTTGGTCGGCGAATGCTTCTGACTATGGCCGCGCCTGTTACCGCGATCCTTTTCGCACTCGTCACCTCATCGATAGTCCTCTTGGCGTCCGGCAGCAACCCGGTCGCCGCATTTGGCGACATGGTTGGGCATGCCAGCAAGCTCGAGACCATGGTCGACATATTCAACCGGGCAACCCCGTTGTTTATCGCCGGGATAGCCGCCGCCATCGGCTTTCGAATGAATCTGTTCAATATCGGGGTCGAGGGCCAATATCTTCTGGCCGGACTCGTGGCTGCTCATGTCGGCAGCTTGTTTCTTCTCCCGCCGGTCATCCACTTCATGTTCATAATGATTGTGGCGATGACCGTTGGGGGGGCCTACGCCGGGTTCGCCGGAGTCCTGAAGGTGACCCGAGGCGTCAACGAGGTGATTTCAACGATCATGCTCAACGCTATCGCCATTTCCGGCTTGGTGGCGTACTTGATCAGGGTATGGCAGGCGGGAGACGCGATTCAGGGAGGGGTGGGGCGGGTCGGGACAACTCCGATCCCTGAGTCCGGCCTTCTGCCAAATCTCAATGGACTCCTTGAAATCGTCACCCGAGAGGTCCGGCAGGGAAAGGAACTGACCGGAATGTTGATTGTCGCAATTTTGGTGGGGGTTGGCTACCAGGTGCTCGTCAACAGGACCCGTTTCGGTTTCGACCTTCGGGCGAGCGGCATCAATCCATTTGCTGCGCAGGTTGGGGGAGTGGCGCCAAAACGGATGGTGGTGATCGCCATGATCCTGTCCGGCGCGGTCGCCGGTCTGGTGGGTCTGCCGGAAGTCAACTCGCTGGGTTTCTTTGCAGCGAACCCGATCCAGGGCCTTGGGTTCACGGGAATCGCGGTGGCGCTGTTGGGTCGCAACCACACGGCTGGCATCTTCGTCTCAGCGCTGATCTTCGCATTTCTCGATATCTCTTCCGGTGTTCTCCAATTCACCGGGGCGGCGTCGCGCGAAATCGTCGTCATCATGCAAGGTGTCATCATTCTCGCAGCCGTCGTCGCCTATGAGGTGGCGCGCAGAGCTCGCGAACGAGAAGAAGCCCGGGCGGCAGCTGCTGCCTTGGTGGAGGCGCCGGCGTGACGTGGTTCAAGGACGCCCCGCCCTGGCTCAGGTGGACTGCCTACGCCGCCTTCGGCGTGCTCATCCTGACGATCGTGCAAAGCCTCGACGACACAAATCAGCTCACGTCCGCCAGCAGCTCTCAGTCGATGCTTCGCTGGGGAGTGCCGATCCTTCTGGCCGGTCTCGGTGGGCTCTTCTCGGAGAGAGCCGGGGTGGTCAACATCGGACTCGAGGGAATGATGATCCTCGGGACCTGGTTCGGGGCCTGGGGTGGCGTCACCTTTGGACCCTGGTGGGGAATTGCCCTGGGCGTGCTTGGGGGTGTCTTAGGTGGACTGCTGCATGCGATCGCGACAATTACCTTCGGGGTAGATCACATCATCTCTGGGGTGGCGATCAACATCCTTGCGCCCGGAATCGCCAGGTTCCTGGCCTCGGAGATCTTCACAGGTATTCCTGGAGGCTCGATAACCCAGTCTCCCAGGGTGCCGGGGGTGGGAAACATCACTTTTGCGTTCCTGGCCGGTGGCAACTTCGGTGCATGGAAAAGTCCGAACCTTCTCGGTTGGATTGCCGAGAAGGATTGGTTCTTTGTTTCGGATCTTGCCAGCCTCGGTCTGGGAATGGTCAGCAGAGTGTCACACATGACGCTGCTCGCCCTCGCCCTGGTGCCGTTCACGGGATGGCTCATGTGGCGGACTCGTTTTGGTCTCCGTCTCCGGATCTGTGGCGAGCGACCGGAAGCAGGCGAGTCACAGGGAATCAATGTCTACCGCTACAAGTACATCGGCGTGTTGATCAGCGGGGCGCTGGCGGGTCTCGCAGGCGCCTTCATCGCCAGCCCCGAGCTATCGGGTATCTATCTGCAAGGTCAGACCAACGGCCGTGGTTTCATCGGCATGGCGGCTCTCATCTTCGGGAACTGGCGCCCTTTCGGGGTCCTGGGAGGTGCGCTGCTATTCGGATACCCGTTCGGCATCGGCTTGCGCGATCTCAGCGGCGCCGCGTCCCATTCCCTGGTCCTGGTCAACGCCATTGGTTTGGCGGGCGTTGCGATCTGGGCCCTGACCCGTGGCAAGCGGACCGATGCCGTGCTGGCGGGAGTTCTGTCGGCCGGAGCCGCTCTCTGGTACTTCTCCACACAGTTCGTTCCCGACGTGTGGAAGGACGTCCTCCCATTTGTAGTCGTGCTCTTGGTACTGATCTTCTTCGCCCAACGCCTGCGACCTCCTGCCGCCGATGGCCTCCGCTATCGCAAGGGCGAGACCTGAGGCATTCGACGCAATTTGACGCGTACGAGGAAGGGTTTCTGGACGATCCCTATCCCACCTATGCCCGCCTGCGAGCCAGTAGCCCGGTGTTCTTCGACGAGACCTGGGATCTGACCTTCTTCACTCGCCATGCCCAGGTCGCCGGGATCCTCAAGGATCGCCGGTTCGGCCGCGACGTCCGTTCGGTGGTGCCACCGGACGAACTGGATCCGCAGGTGGCTCGCCGCACCTACCCGCCCCACCTACCGGAGTGGACCAAATACATCCGCGGCTCCTTCATCGACCTGGAGCCGCCCCGACATACCCGGGTACGTCGATTGGTTCAGTGGGCGTTCACTCGCCGGGCTTCGGAGAGCTACCGCCGTCGACTGGTGACGACGGCCAACAACGTCGTCGAGGAGGCCCTCGGCCGCGGGCGGATGGACGTGATCGCCGACTTTGCCACTCCGATACCACTCACCATGATCGCCGAACTGCTCGGCGTCCCTGCCGCCGACCAGGACAAGCTGGTAGCCTGGTCGCATGCAATCGTCAGGGTCTTCGACGAGGGCCACTTACCGGAGGAAGGACTGGCAGGTGAGCGGGCCGTCACGGACTTCGCTGCCTACGTGAGGGAGCTGTTGGCCGACCGCCGGGCCCACCCCGGGGACGACCTGGTTTCGGCCCTGATCAAGGCCGAGCACGAAGGCGACCGCCTCGACGAGGACGAGTTGGTGGCCACATGCATTCTCACTCTCAATGCGGGCCATGAGGCGACGGTCCATGGCATCGGCAATGCCCTCTTGGCCCTTTCCCGGAATGAGTCCGAATTTCGAAGATTGCAGTCCGACCCCGACCTCGTCATGACTGCTGCAGACGAAGTGCTTCGATTCGACTCACCGCTGCAGATGTTCGAGCGCTGGATCCTGGAGGACCTCGAGATAGCCGGCGTCCGGCTCGAGCGGGGTCACAAGGTCGGCCTGTTGTTCGGCTCGGCCAACCACGACGAGGATGTTTTTGCCAATTCTGAGCGCCTCGATGTGGGGAGGGCAGACAATCCCCATGTCTCGTTCGGGGGTGGGATTCACTACTGCGTCGGGGCCCCGCTGGCCAAGATCGAACTCGAGGTAGCTCTCTCCTCATTTGCGACCCAGGTCGGCGCCTTTGCCGTCGAAGGCGAACTCGAACGGGTCCGTTCCCTGGTGTTCCGCGGCCTCACCGAGCTGCCGCTGGCAATCAACCGTCGGTAGTCGTCGTTTCCTCAGTGTCGGTCGTGCTGGTGGTTGTGTCTGGGGCCGGGTATCCGATGACGGTTATCTCGGCGATCGCCAATTCGTCGAACGGCTCGGTGTCCTCGACCACTTCGGCGTTCCAGACGCTCTGAACCGTGATCCTGATCCAATTCGCCCTTATCGCCGCGAACGGGAAGGATTGGAGGCCGGGCTCGTTCTGGAGTTCCTGACCAACCGGGATCAGGTTGCCTTCGGCGTCGATGGTGATTCCGTGCACCCGGTAGTTGAGGCGGAAGCGTCGTTCGTCTTCGATGTTGTTCCAGTGGATCTGCTCGACCACCATCGGTTGGGCGAAGGTGAGTTGGATGACGACCGTTTTCTCGGTGTCGGGAAGCTCGTTCCAATTGACCTGGAACTCGCCCTCGTTGCCGTTTATCAGGTTCGAGCAGGCGAAGGTGCCACCCAGACCCTCGGGAGTGCAGTTGGCCACCAGAATCCGGATTGGTTCCGGGTCCTGGATGGCGGCGGTGGTCTCGGTGGTGGTGACGGTGCTCTCGCTGCCCGCAATCGTCGTTGTCGTAGTTGTTGGGTCGTCCCGAAACGCGTTCAGGATCAGCGCCCCGATGACCACAACGCCCAGAAGACCCGAGAGGGCGATGACAGCCCGGACCCCGGCTGTGGCTTGCACCGCCGGGCGGGGGGCAGCAGGGAGCGGACTCTGCCGGAGACGGGCCCCACACTCCTCACAATGGCGGTTGTTGGCCGGGTTGGAGGCACCGCAGGACGGGCAGATCAAAGGCTCGCCGGTGCGGGGGGCAGGAGGTGGACCGTCCTCGAGGTCGAACTCCTCGTAGTCGTCGCCATCTTTTCCGCTTTTTGCGCTGGGTGTGGTCAGAGGATCGATCCAACTTCCACAAGTCGGGCAGAACTCCTCGTCGACCACCGTGGCGCCGCAGTTGTTGCAGACATGTCGTGCCATCCGGGCCGGTATTGTGCCACGGCCATGATCTATTCGGCGATCAGGGAGGCCGAGCCCTGGACACCTCTCTCGGTTATCGCCGGTCTTTTGATCCTGGCGGCCATTGGCTACCTCTTCTGGCGGGAGATGAGAAAGCCTTAACCGGCCCTCAAACCGCCTGGTCAGACCGGGCTTCCTTTAGCCGATTCCCGAATCGACCGATTAGACAGAATGCCCTTCTGGGATCGGTTTCGACGTGTCGGAATTCGCAATGGCGGCCGGGGATTGGTCATTGCGGTTTCGGTGATCGGAGTCCTCTCCTCACTGGCCTGGCGGCTTTCCTGCAAACCACGGTCGCCGACGAAGGCCGGGAAGTCCTCGCGGCTCACGGCGAATCGCTCAGCGATTCAGCGCTGAACGATTTAGGTCTGGTGGCCAATCAGATCCGCAGTTTTCGGGGGCTTTTCGAGGCCAGCCAACTGGTTACCACCGAGGAGTTTCGGCTCTTTTCGCGGGTGGTTGGCTTCACCCCGTCTTCAGTTCTCTTGTTCGCATCTCTTGACGACGGCGACAGGCCCAGCGGGACCGTCGCCTGGCCGGTGGAGTTTGTCGTCGCGACCAGACCAATTGGCCCGAGCCTTGGGGATAACCTCGCCAACGACCCGACCCTCGAGGAGGCAATCACCCGAGCCGTCTTCACCGGTCAGCCCACCGTTTCAGGATTTGTGGCTCTCGACGGCGACGCGGACCCAGGAGATCTTGCCGTGTTTCAATCGGTGACCAGCACGGGCCGAGTCGTGGGCGTCGTAGGCGCAGTGATTCAAATCGACGAGAGGCTTCAAGATGTTGCCGATCTGGTTCTTGGTCCCGGGGAGTCCTGGACCCTCGAAGAGTCCCTCAAACCAAGCGAGGGAATCAGCACTCCGTACATCTGGAGTCGCTCGATAAAGGTCGGCGGGCAGGGCTTTCTGATCTCTGTCACTTCGGACCGAGTGCAAAGCGCCGGTGCGGGTCGGCCCCTGGGCGCGCTGGGCGGAGGCATTCTGATCACCCTCGTGGCGGCACGCATGCTCCGCGAGACACAGAGGCGCCACCGCACCGACCGCGAGATCGATTGGCTGCGCAGATCGTCAGCCGACAAGGATCGATTCCTTGCCGGAGTTGGTCATGAGTTGAGGACCCCGCTGACTGCTGTCGTGGGCATGCTGGAACTCGCTGCCGATCCAAACGGAGACTTCACATCGAACGAGAGGATCGAGCTGCTCGCCACGGCGCGGACCCAGGCGAACGAGATCGCCCGGATTGTCGATGACTTCGTAACGGCCGGCCGCCTGTCGGCCGATGCCCTGACAATTCACTGCGAGCCAATCGACCTCGACCGGCTGGTCTCCAGACTGATGGCCTCGGCTCCAGCCGACCGACGGCTAGAGATCAAGACGTCTGGCGGCCTGGGGATGTGCCTCGGTGACAGTCTCCGGATCACTCAAATCATGCTGAATCTCTTCGACAACGCCCGGCGCAATGCGCTCGGCATGGTGGAGGTCACGGGTCGGGCGGACGATGAGTTTGTGACCGTGGAAGTTTCCAACGACGGCCCTTCCATTCCGGCCGAACGGGCGGACACCGTTTTCGAACCGTTCATGGCACATCAGCCGGAAGGCCAGCCGCAACCAGTCGGAGTTGGCTTGACCGTCTCCCGCGCGCTTGCAAGACGTATGGGGGGCGACCTGACCTATCAGTGGTACGACGGATTGGTTGTCTTCGCCTTGAGCCTGCCCGCCCTGCCGGCCCCTGTCGAACTCGAAACCTCTGGAGTCTCCGTCTAAAAGAGCCAGCGCCCACGCGTCGTATCCCGGCCGGTGGATTGCGGAGGAGCTCAAGACGATTTGGGCCATCCAATCTCATTCTTGGCCCGAATGTGTCCCTCGCCTTCGATACGCTCGGCACATGACTTATCGCTGCGCTTCGTGCGGCTACTCCTCCGGCAGATGGATGGGCTTTTGCCCGGGCTGCAATATCTCCGAGCCTCTCGCCGAAGAAGCCGAATCCCGCCACCGGCGGGTCATCGCCCCTGAACCGGTACCGCTGGGAAAGGTGCAGGACGGCGGGGAGATCCGACGAACGATCGGCATCGGTGAGCTTGACCGGGTCCTCGGAGGCGGCCTGGTGGCAGGATCGGTCGTGTTGATAGGCGGCGAACCGGGCGTAGGGAAGTCGACCCTGGTCCTCCAAGCCGCCATGGAGATCGCCGAGAGCGGGGGAAGGTCGCTGCTCGTCACCGCCGAGGAATCGGCTCAGCAGGTCGGGTTGCGAGCAGACCGCCTGGCCGGTCGGACCAGGACCACCCCGTCCGAGTCGAAGGATCATGTGCTGCTTCTGGCCGATGACGATCTCGATCGGGTCCTGGCCGCGGCCGACGAGATGCGCCCCGATTTGCTTGTCGTCGATTCGATTCAGACCGTGTCTTCCCGCCAAAGCGACGGTGCTGCCGGAGGCCCTGCCCAGGTCCGGGAGAGCGCAGCCAGGCTCATCAGATTTGCCAAGGAGCGGCAGGTACCGACTGTTCTCGTTGGCCACGTCACCAAGGACGGGTCGCTGGCCGGGCCGAAATTGCTCGAGCACATGGTCGACGTGGTTCTGTCCTTCGAGGGGGATCCTGATCTCGGACTTCGAATGTTGCGATCCATGAAGAACCGCTTC
Source organism: Acidimicrobiia bacterium (assembly GCA_031389635.1). GTDB lineage: Bacteria > Actinomycetota > Acidimicrobiia > Spongiisociales > ZC4RG35 > DATEEG01. Next base: position 13,586 of record JANMST010000072.1, read on the forward strand.
GGGGCTACCCACGCTGTGGGGATGTTCGAAATGTCAGCCGATGGCTTGACCGAGGTAGCCGACCCTTCCCGGGTGTTCCTCCAGGACTGGCGCCAGGACGTGGCGGGCACCGTTGTCTTCCCTGCCGTGGAGGGCAGACGCTCGATCCTGGTGGAATTGCAAACTCTCACCGACATGACCCGGAACTTTCCACCTCGGAGGTCGGTGAGGGGGGTCGACGCCAACCGGGTTCATCAGATCCTGGCGGGGCTCAACCGCCACGCCG
>JANMST010000074.1:0-18468 GCA_031389635.1 Acidimicrobiia bacterium
GTGGAAGTCCTTGGCGTGTCGCACCAGATCCCCCAAGTTCTCTTCCAGCGTCATGGCTACCGGCCAGTTCGGCTCCTCTTGTGGACTGAATCCGGGAGTAGATCGGATGTGGTCGATGCTCGACATCCATGCAGCGTGGTCACGGTCGTTGTGTTGCTCGCCCAACGGTTCCAGGTGAAGCTCAGACCAGGCGTACGCATGCGGGACTTCGAAGCTCGGCGGTACGAACGAGTCTTCCATCCAGCCGAATTTAGCCTCGGCTCAAGCCGCCCATAACGGCATTTATTCTGTCCCCAGTCGCTAGCCAACGAGCAGTGCGGAAAACCGAACCTGCTCTTGAGCGATCCAGCAGTGGTCACAACCAGCGTTCATCTCCGCCCGGCGGTGGCTAAGTAGCATCGGCCGCCACGTTCCTTGATCGGGTGTGCAGATGGATTGGCTGACATGGGTGGGCCTGGGCCTGGTGCTTCTGGCAGTTGCCTCTTACCTGGTCCTGTTGTTCGTGATACACGACTTCACGTATAAGACCTGGTTGTTTGACGGTGTCGTTTTCCTGGGGGTAACCCTGGCGGGAGTGGGCTTGGTGGCAGGCGGTTCAGTTGCCCCGACCATCGTCGTAGTCGTGAGTGGGCTGGCTTGGTTTGGTCTGACGAGACGAGAACTGGCAATCAAAGGCTCTGATCGTCTCAAGGTTCGGCCAGGAGACCGTCTACCCCGGTTCAAGCTATTGACGACAGATCGACACGAGGTCACAGACCAAGACCTCGTCGCCAACGCGCCGGCCTTGCTCGTGCTCTATCGGGGCTGGTGGTGCCCGTCGCATAAGGCCCAGCTGGACGAAATCGTCGCCTCCCATCAGCGTCTCTCCGACGCAGGCCTGTCGGTGTACGCCGGTTCCGTCGATTCGCCTGAGGAGAGTCAACCGGTTCAGGATCGTGTCGGGGACAAGATCACCATCCTGTGCGATGTACCCGATTCGCTCCTGGATGAAATCGGCGTCAGGGATGAGCGGGGAGCGCCCTGGTACGACCGGCTCATCTTTGGTGCGAAGCAACAAGCCATATCCATGCCAGCTGCCATCGTTGTAGACAAGGGGGGCTCAATCGTTTACGCCCGCCGCTCAACACGGGTCGACGACCGGCCGGCGCCCGACGAGATTCTCTCCGGGCTGAATCGCACCTAACGATGCCTCCCTGTGGAGGCCCTTTGGACGGGTTTTTTGGAGCGCGGCCGTAAGCCGTTCATCGCTCGAAGAGGTCAGCTCCAGCGACTCGGTGGTTGCGCCGTCCTTGTCGCCAGCGCTTGATAAGCCACGCTGAACCTGGGACGACTACGACCATGAAGAGAACGGGTTGCCACAGCAGGAGAACCCAGGCCGCAGCTCTGGCTGTTAGAGGGACTGGTGTCTCGATCGGTGGTCCGAACCGCTCTTCGAGGAGGACGGCCTCGGTCGGGGTCAAACCGTCGTACACCTGGATCCCATTCCAACTCCTCCAGGCGCGGTCTCCCACGTTCACCGTGCTGTAGCCGAGGGTGCCAAGCGAAGATGACCCGTTGGGGCATGAATGGCTGCCGAGCCACGAGTGGTCGCCGTGGATCTGCAATCCAGGTTTGTCGGGTGGCTGCCCCCAGTAGCGAGTGACGATCGACACCGACCTCTCGGCGCGGAATCGGAGGCTCGGGGTCCAGGCGATCTGCTGATATTCGAAGACGCCGTCGACTTCTCCCTTCCAGGTGCTCCCACTCAGAAGGTCATCTACCTCCACCGCAGGCATGTAGCTACATGCCATCGCAGGCAACGCAGCCCAACAGAGCCCCAGAACGGCCGCTACCACAACCAGACGTCGGACGCGTCTCGACATGCGGGCAGGCTCCTCTGATCTGGTCGTCACTCACCCATGCTGCCATCGTTCGGCGGTGCGGCCGCAAGCAATTCGAGTCTGAATCGAGGAGCGAGACGTCTCGATGATCGATCAGACTCGATCCGGCGACTCTTACCTAAGTGAATCGACCCGCGTAGCCCTCGACAATCTGCGGCGGCGCCCCGCTCTTCAGCGTCGCCACCGTATCGGTAGCTCCGACCGCAATTTGGGATACGAGAATCCACTTCCTCCCGCGGTGGATCTCGGCAAGGCGACTTTCGATCGCAGCAAGCTCCACATCAAGACGCTAGCCCCTCGGGTACTGAAGTCTGATTGGCACCCCTTGGCCTCAAACCCGAGAGCCGCCACGAAGATGTCAGACTCTGCCTATGCCGTTCCTAGAGTTGGTCACCATCGTCGTTGACGACTACGACCCCGCCATCGAGTTCTTCGTGGGTGTCCTCGGATTCGAGCTAGCAGAAGACTCCCATTCACTCACCAACGATGGTCGACCAAAGCGATGGGTCATCGTGCGACCTCGGGGAGCAGAAACGGGCATCCTGCTGGCCCGTGCTGACGGCGACCATCAGGAACTTGCGGTGGGGAACCAGGTTGCCGGACGCGTCGGCTTCTTCCTCAGAGTGGACGACTTCGAGGCGAGTTACGACCGGATGGTGACCGCCGGCGTGGAATTCGTCGCGGAACCGCGCACCGAGGACTACGGGCGGGTCGCCGTGTTCGTCGACATCTCTGGCAACCGGTGGGACCTACTTGGTCCAGTTTGAGCGACGCTCCCCCACGCCGTAACACCCGTTCTCTCCGCGCACAGAGGTGGTTGCCCCTTGGAGCGTCAGTCTTTCGGCGGAAGAGGTGGGCCAACGAACTCTTGGGCATGTCGGCGGCCGATCTCCATTAGTTCTTCCTTGTCGAGGAACTGCTCATCGGCGGGCGGCAGCCCAAGAGACCCGGCCGGCTTCCCAGCCTCGCGGAAGAATCCCTCAACACCGGACGGACCGAAGAATAAGAGCAGGCGGGCTTCCGCCGAATCGACCCTGAACGCATGCGGGACGTTGCGAGGCCCATAGACCAATGAGCCAGCAACCGCTTCGATCACATCCTCGCCATGCTGGACACGAACCTCGCCGGAGAGGACCACAAAGAACTCATCTTCCTCTCTATGGATATGGAGAGGTGAGGCGAATCCCTTGGCGCCAGCAACTCCATCGCTGCGAAGCGCCCCTCCGTTAAGTCCCCGGTCGCCTTGAGAAGGCCCAATCCGCCGTTGAACCACAACGCCTCGCCCTCACCAGGCCCCAACATGTATCCATTTGTTGTTCGCGGAAACGACATCGCTAAGTCCTTCCAGCGCGGCCTCGACAGTCAGGATGACCAGGAGTGACGCTTGCCGCCTCCCACCCTACCCATCGGTGGATTCACGAGCGGGTGCTGTCACATGACTCCGGAGGCTTGCTCTTAAGCACTCTGTCATACGCCTACGTATGCCAAAGTGCAGGGTTTGATCAAGGGAAAGCGCGATTCAAATGACCGCGTTCGGGTCGTCGCGGGACGCTTCGTTGGCAGGCACGACAATGATCGCAAGTCGGCGCAAACTCACAAATCTCGTCAGCGGGCTGCGAGAAAGTCGAGCACCCGCTGGGTGAGCAATGCGCCTGCGCCTGGGTCGTACGACGGCAGGCTGGAGTCGGCGAACAGGTGTTGATCACCGGGGTACAGGAACAGTTCCGCCTGTGGCGCCGACTCAACTAGTGCGCGGGCGGCGTCGATGTCACCCTCGCCAAAGAAGAACGGGTCTGCATCCATGCCGTGAATCTGCACGGGTAGATCCGCAGGCCACGAATCACTGAACTCAGAGACGGGGACGCAGGAATAGAAAAGTAGAGCCCCTTGCGCCCCGGGGCGGGTCTGGGCCAATTTCTGCGCCGGCACCACGCCAAGCGAGAATCCGGCGTAGATGACCCCGCTGGGAAGGTCGTTCGCAGCACGCACTCCCCGCTCGACGAGCTCGCCGAACCCGATCCTTTCGGCGTTCGCAATGCCCTCGTCAAGGGTGCCGAAGGTGTTTCCGTCATAGAGGTCGGGAGTGTGCACGGTGTGCCCTGCCCGACGAACTTCCTCGGCGAACGCATGGAATCCAGACGTCTGACCCTGGGCGTGGTGGAATAACAACACCTCAGCCATCTCGAATCTTGTCCTTTCGTGAACGGCAGTCGTGAACGCTACGTGCTGTGGTCGATGTCACCGACAGTCCCATCATCGTCGATGCGTGGCTCCTTGCCCGACAACAGTATCGCCAGCCAGCTGGGGCCCGATCAACTGCGCACCCACGACCCACGGAGCGCCGATGGGCCTGGTTGACCGTAGAGTCGGCAACCGGAAAAGGAGCCACGCATGTTCATCGAAGAACCTGGTCCGTCCCCCGAGCGTCAGGCGTTGTACGACGGAGACATCGAGGACGTCGGCTATGTGATGAATCTCACCAGGGCGTGGGCCTGGGTCCCGGCGATCAACGACGGCCTGTTCGACCTCCTCGATCAGGCTGCCCAGGCCGGTGATCTCTCCTATCGGGACAAGGGGATCCTGATCACAGCCATGGCGTCCCGGATGGGAGACTCCTATTGCTCCCTGGCATGGGGTACCAGACTCGCCGAGGCGACCGATCCCGAAACCGCGGCTGCGGTCATCGTCGGACAACCGAGCAGTGCGATGACGGTACGTGATCTCGCCCTTGCTTCATGGGCACGGAAACTGGCGGCCGATCCCAACGCCACCACCGAGGCCGACGTCGAGGTGCTCCGAAAGGCCGGGTTCTCCGACCACCAGATCATGGGAGCGACTGCCTATGTCGCCCTCCGTATTGCGTTTTCGACCGTCAACGACGCCATCGGAGCAGAGCCCGATCAAGAAGGAGCGGAAGCGGCGCCTCCACAGGTAGTTAGCGCTATTAACTTCGGTCGCCCCACCGATCGGTCACCCTCGACCGGTCGCTGACGGGACGAGCCTCCTAGTTCACGTCTTTCCTCTGACCAACGCATCAAGAGCCACCCACGATGCTCCCTCCCACACCAACGGGTTGATCTCGATCTCCTCGAGGTCGGAGCCGGTCAGGATCTCGCCGATCCGAACGACCAGCGATGCCAATGAATCAATATCAGGTGGAGCCCCAGTCCGATTGGAAGAAAGCATTCCCCTGCCTCGCATGCGGGAGATCATTCGCAAAGCTCCCCCTGTACTTACGGGGGCAGCTGCCACGACAACATCGTCGAATGCTTTGGTGAAGACTCCGCCCAGGCCGACCAGCACCATCGGACCGAAGGTGGCGTCCCGAACCGCCCCGACGATCATCTCGAGACCGGAAACCTGTCGTTCGACCCGGACTCCATCGATCACAGCCCCCGCCACGGCACCGCCCGTCTTCATCACCTCCGCGAACGCACCTCGGACCGCCGCCTCATCTCCAATCCCAATTCGCAGACCACCGATCTCGGTCTTGTGGGGGATCTGAGATGAGGACACTTTCAAGACCACGGGGTAACCGATCGCATTGGCGACCTCGACCGCTTCGTCGACGGAGATCGCCAGCTCCCCTGTGACGACCGGCACACCGAGACCACCCAACAAGACCTTCGAGGAGTGCTCGCTCAATGTGCCGGCAACATTCAGGTCGAGGTCGATTCCGAGCGCCAGCTCCCCCGGTCCGGTTGCCAAACGTCCGAGCCCCGCCAAAGCAGCCATCGCCGCCCGCGGCTCGTCCATGACCGCGGCCCCGGCATCTCGCAGGATCGCCAGGCCCCCGGCACCGACATCGCCTGCCATCCAAAGGTGCAACACGGGTTTGGCAACGTCCAAAGCCACGAGGTCCCGGGCTCTCGTCTCGGTATGGGCCGGCGGATGGGCAGTCGAAACGGCCAGGACGATGTCGTAGTCGTCGGAGCGAGCGAAGGCGTCTACTACCTGGCCAAAGCGATGGGGCCCACCGATGATCCCTCCCATGTCGAGAGGGTTGTCGGCAGCGCCAAGTTCGAGCAGAGGGACGAGCCTCCTTAGAAGATCCGGCCCGGGTGTTGGGAGTACCACTCCGGCAGTGTCGGCGAGATCGGACAGCAGGATGGCCATCCCACCCGAGTGCGTCACCACGCCGACTCGTTCTCCACCCGGCACTCTGACGCGGGCCATCGCCTCGGCGATATCAAGCAGATCACCCGGCGTTTCGGCGATCGTCACTCCCTCGGCGTCGAGAACCCCATCGAGCACCCGGGCGGGTCCGGCCAGAGCCCCGGTGTGAGTCACCATCAGTCGTTGTCCGCGCTCGCTGCGGCCCAGGCGGCAAACCACTACGGGCTTTGATGCTTGACGCGCTCGACGGAGAGCCGCAACGAACTCGGGTCCCCGTCGGACCGTCTCCAGCACCACAGCGATCGCCGCGACCTCGGGCCGATCGACGAGAGCTGCTATTGAATCGGCAACGTCGAGGTCGGCTTCGTTCCCGGTCGAGATCGACGCGGCGAAGCCCGAACCGCGAGCCGCCGCCAGGTTGTGGAGATAGCTCCCGGTGCCGCCGCTCTGGCTCACCAGCGCCACCGGACCGGAGCGAATCTGGTCGACGGGCCGGTCGAGACAGGTGAGGAAGCTGAAGGCGACCCTGGCTGCGGGCCGGATCACACCTCCGGAGTTGGGGCCGAGGACACGGACCCCACTGGCGGAGGCAGCGGCCAGCAACCGCTCCTGGAGCCGCTGACCGTCCTCGCCAACCTCCGAGAATCCTCCGGCGAACACGATCACGACGCCGGCGCCAACGTCCCCGGCCTCGGTGACGACATCCATCACAGCTCCGGCCGGGACTGCGCAGACGATCACATCAGGGGCGGCCGGCAACGAATGCATTGACGGGAACATCTCGACCCCGGTGACCGCAGGCATTCTCGGATTGACACCCCACACCCGACCCCCGAAGCCGAGTCGTTTCAAGTGGCCGAGCACTCGACCGCCGTGCTTGGCGGGGTCGTCCGAGAGGCCGACGATCGCGACCGACTCGGGATCGAGCAAGAGTTCGATAGGGCCGCGAGTTTCACTCATCGACGCTCACGGGGCGATCCCTTTGGCGATCCTCCGTCGAGGAAGGCCCCGATCGAGCGTCCGGCTCAGCCGGGATCGGCCTCCGGCCATGTCTTCACCACCCCCCCGGCCGTCAGCCGATCGATTTCCTCGGAGGAGAACCCGAGTCGGTTGGAAAGCACTTCCCGGGTGTGCTCGCCGAGCATCGGGGCAGGACGGTTGGGGAATTCCCAGTCGCTGAACTTCATTGGACTCGGTGGATAGCGAATCGCGCCCAGTGTCGGGTGGTCGTAGGTCTTCACCATTTGACGGGCCTCGACCTGAGGGTCGGAGAATATGCCGGCGAAGTCGTTGACGGGGGCGGCGGGAATGTCGAACTCGTCGAGGATCGCCATCCACTCATCCTTCGTCCGGGTGATGAAGACCCCTTCCAAGAGCCCCACCACGAACCGACGGTTGGCGACCCGGGCGCTGTTGTCGGCGGTGCGGGCATCGTTCTTCAAGTCGGGTCTGCCCACGGCATCACACAGGTTCCGCCAGAACTTCTCATCGCGGGCGGCCACGACGACGTACCCGTCCTTAACTTCGAAGGCCTGCCAGGGAACCATGTGGGCATGCGCCGTTCCCTGCCGGCTCACCTCGGCGGTGCCGTTGAGGAACCCGACGGCGTCGTATGTCAGCATCGAAACCAGGGAGTCGAGCATGGCGACATCGGCATGGTGGCCGTCACCGTGCAGACCGCGCCCGACCAGCGCACCGAGGACGGAGATACAGGTGAAGATCCCACCCGACAGATCGGCGATCGGAATCCCGACCCGGGCCGGCGGAGCATCGGGATGCCCGGTGATGTCGACATGGCCGCTGAAGGCCTGGATCACCAGATCGAAGGCGGGTCGGTCCCGCTCGGGACCCGTCTCGCCGAAGCCGGTGACAGAAACGGTGATGATGGACGCCTTCCGCTTCTTCAAGGTTTCATGATCGATTCCGAGGCGGGCCATGACCCCCGGGCGGAAGTTGTCGATGACCACGTCGGCTTGTCCGACCAGGGCGTAGAAGATCTCGAGGCCCTCGGGGTTCTTGAGATCGAGGACCACACTCTTCTTCCCACGGTTCATGAAGAGGTGGATCGAACTCTCGCCGCGTAGAGGCGCGATGGTGGCGTTGCGGGCAGCGTCTCCCGTGAAAGGCTCGATCTTTATCACCTCGGCCCCCATGTCGGCCAGGATGGTGCCGCCATAAGTGCCGGCGATGACCTGGCCGAGTTCGAGGATCGTGACACCGGAGAGCAGCGAGGCCCTCATCGACGCATCCCCTACCGTCCCCAGTCGATCGCGACGATCTCGCCGGTCCGGGCCGATTCGTCGACCGCTCGCGAGATGTGGAGCACGTCCATTCCGTCTTGACCCGTGGCGAGGATCGGATCGGCCCGACCGGTCCCGACGGCGTTGATGAAGGCGTGGGTCTCTTCCTGCATGGCTCCGAAGTGCTCGCCTAGAGCCCAGTCGCCGGGCATGTAGGAGCCGAGCATGGCGACGTGCATAGAAGTGCTATCGGGGGTGTAGGGAGAGTGGATCGGTTTGCGCGAAGCCATCAGGACGTCGCGATGGTCGTCCTTGACGCTGATCGCCCCCTCTCGACCGAACAACTCGAAGTCCATCGAGGCAACATAGGCGGGCCAGAAGTCAGGCAACTCCCAGCTGACCCCGAGGTTGGCCACCATCCCGTCCGGATACGAGAGTACGCACCAGGTCGAGTCGACGGTGCCGAACTCTTCGTAGATCCTTCCCTTGGTCGAGCCGGCGGCATAGACCGAACTGGGCAGCGGGCCGTCGAGGTACCAGTTGAGAAGGTCGAAAAGATAGGTCATCGTATTGATCGACGGTGTCGTTGTGGGTGCCCGTGAGATAACCGCACGGGCCACCGACTCAGCCAGATAGATGGTGGCTTTGGCGCTGGTTACGTCTCCGATGTAGCCCTGGAGAATGTGTTCCTTGATCGCCAGATACCGCCGACGGAAGCGCTGGGTGAAACCCGTGTAGATCCTGACGCCGTACTCCTCGGCCCCAAGCAGAAGCTTCTGGCCTTCGTCCGGGAGGATGGTGAAGGGCTTCTCCACCAGGAGGGTCTTACCTGCCTGAAGAGCCGCCATGGCCGGGATGAAGTGGGCATCCTCGGTCGATGCCACGATCACGGCGTCGACTCGATCGCTGATGACGAGTTCGGTGGCATCCGTGGCCCAGGCGTCGGCCTGGCAAGCATCGGCCAGTCGCTTGGCCCGCTCCTCGACGACGTCGCAGACGACCAGATAGTCGACGGACGGGTGGCGATGGGCGATCTGAGCACGCAGGGTGCCGATCGATCCGCAGCCGATGACAGCAACACCCACCCCGCCATCGATGAGTCTGCTTCTGGTCACTTCTCCTCCTTGCCGCCCTCGGTGGCCCGACCGCTGCCTCTCCCGGCTGCCTCGGCGCGGGCGATGATGACCCTGGCCACCCGGGCCACGGCATAGTCGACCATCTTCCCGTCAACTGCAATCGAGGCCGACCCGCTGGCCTCGGCCTCTTCGAACGCTGCCAGCACTTTCCGGTGGTATTCGACTACGTCGGGTGCCGGTGTGAAGACGTCGTTGATCACCGCCACCTGGGCGGGGTGGATAGCGACCTTTCCGACATAGCCGAGGCGCCGGGCCAGCTCACATTCGACCCGCAAGGCATCCAGGTTGCGGAAGTCCATGAACACCGCCTCCATCGGATGCTGGATCCCGGCGCCGCGGGCCGAAAGCAGCACCTGGGAACGGGCAAGCATCAACCCGGTCCCATCGGGGGTCCACTCGGATCCAAGGTCGGCCACCAGATCGCCCTGTTCACCGCCTCCAAACAAGACCGACTCGATGCGGTCGCTGGAGACGAGCATCTCGTATGTCTGCCGAACTCCGAGTCCGCTCTCGATCAGCGGCATGATTCCGATTGAGTTGCGATCGTGGCCGGACGAGATCTCGATAGCGGTGAGAGCCCCGCTGATCTCTTTGAGAAGCCCGGGTTCCTCTGCCTTGGGCAGGACGATCCCGGCCACCCCGGCCTGAGCCGCCGCTACGACGTCCGCCCACATGAACTCGGTGCTGGGACCGTTGACCCGGACGTAGAGCGGAACATGTGAAGCGGGCAGGTCGCCCAGCAACTCCCTCGCCTCCACCTTGTTCTCAACCGCAACCGCGTCCTCGAGGTCGACGATGACGGCATCGGCCCCCGACCGAATCGCCTTCTCGATCAGGTCCCGCCGATGCCCCGGCGTAAAGATCATGGAGCGAAGGGATTTCATGAGGTACGTGGTACGTGATACGTGGTACGTGGTACGTCCAGGAAAGCGTGGTACGTGGTACGAAAGGGCCGAGCCGGCTGTCCCCCCGCTTGCGGGGGGACAGACCACGCACCACCTACCACGCACCACGTACTCACTTGACTGCCATCGGGTTTAGGGGCGAGCCCACGGCCCGCGTAAACGGCAATGGCGGGCCGCAGAAGAAGAACTCGTAGACACCGTCAACGGCGCAATCGTCGGCCAACGGGTCGAGGTCGAAGATCTCACCCAGCCACAGACCCATGTGGACGATGAAAACGATGTGGAGTGGTTGGAAAACATCAGGGGTTTCGTTGGGGCGAACCTCGAGGCCCCAGGTGTCGGCGGCGATGGCGGCGATATCACGCTCGGCCACCCAGTCAACGCTTCCCAGACCCAATCCCGGTGCATTACCGCCGGCGTAGTCGCCCCAACCGCCCCGGTGACGAGCCGCGGTCATCGCACCGGTGCGCACAAAGACGAAGTCGCCCTCCCCCACCGCCACACCGACCCGGTCGGCGGAAGCTTGCAACTCTTCCCCGGTGATGGCGTGGCCCGGTTCGAGCCAATCGACCCCGAGGGCCCGCGGGAGATCGAGCAATACCCCGCGCCCGACCATTCCATCGGCGCCATTCTTGACCGAGTTCTTGAGAGCACCCTTGCTCGACACCCACTCGGCCCCGTAGCCGTTGTAGATCTTGTCCTCGTACACGACGTGCCCGAGCGAATCCCACTGAGTCCCGCTCTGCAGGGGCATGATGATCATGTCGTCGGTGCCGCGGAAATAGCGATCCACTCCGCCGTAGAAGTCACGGACCGAGGTCCCGGCCAGGGCGTCGACCCCGGAGCGGAACATCAGGTGAATCGGGTTGAAGCGGCCGAAGGCTCCGGTCTGCGGGCCGGCGTCGTCGAATGGCAGTGCCATCGAGATCGGTCGCCCACCCCGGATCAATGAAGCGGCGGCAGTGATGTGCTCGGGCTTGACGAGGTTGAGCGTGCCGCGCTGATCCTCGGGACCCCAACGACCCCAGTTGCTGTGACGCCCACAGAGGGAACGGACCGTTTCGATACTCGGAGTCGGCGTGTCAGGCAGGGCAATCTCCAGACTGTCTCAGAAGGCGAGACGGTGATGCTGATAAAGGTGACGATATGTCCTTTCGACAGGTCCTGTCAACCACCAAAACATCAACGGTCCTGGACGTTTGACACCCCGGTCAAGGGCGCCTTACCCTCATCTTCGCAACGTCTCACGTGTTGAGACGAGTGGCCGCCGACATGAGGGAAGACTGACGTGCTGGTCGAGTTCACAGACGAGCAGGAGTTGTTCCGATCGACGGTGCGGGACTTCTGCGATCGCGAGATCTCCCGAGAGTACGTCCGCGAGTGCGACCGCGACCACCGGGCACCGGTCGAGCTCTACGAGCGACTGGGCAACCAGGGCTGGCTCGGGATCAACATTCCCGAGGAGTACGGCGGTGCGGGCGGCGGCGCCGTCGAGGTGGCAATTCTCCTCGAAGAACTGGGAAGAAGTTTTCTGGACCTCGCCTTCTGGGTGTTTCGGACGGTCACGTGGGGCGGCCTCGCCATCAGTCGCGACGGAACCGAAGAACAGAAGCGGACTCTCCTCCCGGCGATCGGCTCCGGCGACATCAAGGTCTGCTTCTCGCTGACCGAGCCCGACGCCGGGTCCGACGCCGCTGCCATCGCATTGGCAGCCATCGACGACGGCGACTATTACGTCCTCAATGGTCAGAAGGTCTTCACCTCCGGCTTCAAGGTGAGCGATATCGACATCGTTGCCGCCCGGACCTCGAGCTCGGGCAGCAAGCACCACGGCATCACCAATTTCATCGTCGACACCAAGGCTCCCGGACTGGAGTGGAGCCCGATCGAGACCCTGGGCCACTGGCCGCTGGGGACCGCCATGCTCTATTTCCAGGACGTCCGGGTTCCCAAAACCCGGGTCCTCGGAACGGTCGATGACGGATGGCGCGACCTCGGGGTTTACCTCCGGTACGAGCGTCTCTGCCTCTCAGCCGCCCGCACCGGCGCGGCCGAAGCGGCTCTCTCCGACGCTCTCGCCTACGCCAAAGAGCGCAAGCAGTTCGGTCACCCGATCTCCGACTTCCAGGCAGTGTCCCACCGCCTTGCCAACATGCAGGTCATGGTTGAGATCTCGGAAATGCTCGTGCGCCGATACGCGGCTCGCCTCGACCGCGGCCAGGCAACGACGCGCGACGCAGCCATCCTCAAGCTCTACGCGTGTGAGGCCTACAAGGAGGTCTCCGACCTCGGCCTGCAGGTGCTCGGTGGCTACGGATACACGATGGAGCACGACCTGCAACGGCATTTCCGGGACTCGCGTCTCGGAGTGATCGGGGCCGGCACGTCCGATATTCAGCGCAACATCATCGCCAAGACAATGGGCATCTGAGGACGCTGCTGAGCGTGGGCATTATCACCGACGAAGCGAAAAGCTGGGCTGATAAGGAATTCCCGCGATTCGACTTCACCGTCACCGGACGTGACATCGCCCAGTTCGCCCATGCGACCGAAGCGACCGATCGGATCCATTTCGACCGCGAGGCTGCCAGGGCCGCTGGTTTTGACGGTGTCGTGGCTCCGGCGTTGTTCCCCTACGTGATTCGCATGCAGGCCTACAACCTGGTCGATCGCGCTCACTTGGAACCGGACGGGTCACCCAGTGCCGACGTCCCCCCCCTTCCGACCCGGCGGGCAATGGCCGGTGAGACATCGATCGAACTGGGCGACCCGATAGTTGCCGGCGACGTCATCACTGTCGAGAAGCGCCTTCTCGAGCTGTATGAGAAGGAGGGGCGGAGCGGTCCACTCGTCTTCGTGCAAATGGAGTTCACTTTTCACAACCAGCACGGCCGGTTCGTGGCCCGCGAGCAGTTCACCAGGATCTATCGATGAACCCGCCGGAGCTGCCCCCCGACGGAACCGAGGTCCCCGTCGTCGTGCGCACGCCAACCGCCGTCGACCTCTTCATGTTCAGCGCGTCGGCCTGGTTGTTGCACCGAATCCACTACGACCTGCCTTTCACGACCGAACACGACGGCCACCCGGGCCTGTTGATCCATGGTCCTCTGCAGGGCGTTTACCTGACCCAGAGTGTCGAACGCTGGCTGGGCCCCGGCATGCGACTGCGCTCGGTCAACTACCGGCACCTCGCCCCCGCCTACCTCGGGGACGTTCTCGAATGCGGCGGGACTGTTACTGCCTCTGATCCTTCGGCCCCCACCATCGAGTTGGACCTCTGGGTTCGGAAGTCTGATGGCACTGTGACAACGAGCGGGAAGGCTGTCTTCGGATCAACCGAGAGGAATCAATGAAAACCACCGGAGCCAGGGTGCTGGCGGAGATGCTCGAAGGATACGAAGTCACTCACGTGTTCCACGTGCCGGCGATCCTCCGGAGGACGATGGTCGAACTCGAGGCGAGGACCGGGATCAAGCGCATCCGGCCCCATGGCGAGAAACCGGCCGCCTACATGGCCGACGGCTACGCCCGTGCCTCAGGCAAGCCGGGCATCTGCATGGCTCAAGTCATCGGCGCCCAGAACCTCGCGGCCGGGTTGCGTGACGCCCACCTCGCACACTCGCCCGTGATCGCTTTCACGGGCGGCCGCGACGCCACCACCAAGTTCCGGGGGGTGTATCAGGAAGTCGACGACCTGCCCTCGTTCGATACCGTCACCAAGTTCAACGCCACTATCGACGACGTCGGGCGGATACCCGACCTGGTTCGCCAGGCCTTCCGGGTGGCGGTGTCCGGGTCACCGGGTCCGGTCCATCTCCAGTTCGCGGGCAACGAGGGTCAGATCGACCAGGGCGAGGCCGAGATGGAGGTGTTGTGTGAGCCGATGTTCGCACGGGTGCCGCCGTTCCGGCCGGGGGCGTCCGACGCCGAGTTGCAGGCCGCCCTCACCCTGATCGAGGCCGCGGCCCGGCCGGTCATCGTCGCCGGAGGTGGGGTCCGGGCTTCGGGTGCCTCGGCTGCCCTGGTGCGGCTTGCCGAACTGCTCAACATCCCGGTGGCGACGTCGCTCAACGGCAAGGACACGATCGCCGGCACACATCCGCGGTCGGTCGGTGTCGTGGGCACCTATTCGAGAGCGTCGGCCAACCGGGTCGTCGGTGAGGCCGACGTCGTTTTCTTTGTCGGGACGAGTACCGGTGGCATGACGACGCACTTCTGGCAAGTCCCGCCCATTGGCCGCCGCGCCATCCAAATCGACATCCACCCGGAATCGCTCGGCCGCAACTACCCGCTCGAGGTCGCCATCCAGGCAGATGCCCGGACGGCTCTGACGCGGATGGCGGAGTTGGCAGAGGCCAACATGAATGAGACCCGACAGGCGTGGGCCGATCATGCTCTCGGGATCGTGTCGGCCTGGCGTGAGGAGTGGCGGCCGCTCACCGATTCGGAGGCGGTGCCTCTTCGTCCCGAACGGATTTCGGCCGAGCTCAGCTGGCTGCTTCCCGACGATTCGATCGTGGTGGTGGACACCGGTCATGCCGGGATGTGGATGGGTGGCTTCTACGACACCCGGGTTCCCACCCAGAGCTACCTGCGAAGTGCCGGCCATCTGGGCTGGGCCTTCCCCGCCAGCCTCGGAGCCAAATGCGCCAGTCCGGATCGACCGGTGGTGTGCTTCACCGGCGATTCCGGCTTCTGGTACCACGTCGCCGAGATCGAGACCGCCGTGCGCTTCGGAATCAACACGATCACGGTGGTCAACGACAACCACTCGGGCAACCAGTCGATGCGCGGCTTTGATCGCGCTTACGGCGGCAAGCAAACCGAGCAAGCCCGGGAACTGTGGGTCTTCACCGATGTCGACTTCGCCAGACTGGCCGAGAACATCGGAGCGATCGGCATCCGCGTCGAAACGCCAGAAGAGTTCGGCCGGGCGATGGAGCGAGCCCTGGAAGCCGACCGGCCGGTGATCATCGATGTGGTGACGGATATAGAAGCGGTAGCCCCGGCCGCAGTCGTGTGAGGCCCTTTGTTCGAGGTTCGAGGTCTGGCGGCTTCCGACTTCCGCCTATGGAACCGGCGACCACATGGCCAATTCACCCAGCGCCACGCGGACCGGCGGGGCGTCCGAAAGTGGTTGCACCCAGATGCCGCGGTTGGTGAGGTCGGTGCCGCCGGCGTAGACGAAGGCAGATCCGTCGGGGGCCCAGAATGAGTGGCTGCGGGCGTATTGATCGAAGAACGCGAGGTAGTCGCGGCCGAACACGCCGGTGGGGAGAAATGTGCGATAGCTGGTCGACTTCGACCCGTCCCAGGTATGCCACTGGAGCCGGGTCGCTCCCTCGATCTCGACCTGAGTGCTGTAGAGAAGTTGGTCGCCGGCCGGGCTCCAGAACCAGGCCACCGCTCGAGCCATGGCCACCTCGGTGACCTCAGCGCCGTCCAGGCCAACAACCACCAGCCGGTTCGGCTCCAGCACCTCGACCGGGCCCGGCTCGACCTCGGACAACGCGAGAGTTGATGCCGACGGAGTCGACATAACAGCCAGGCGCTGCTCGGCCGGGTCGACCACGAAGGCCGTCGGGTTTCCCACTCGCAGCAGTTCGGTCTGGACCGATCCTTCGAAGTCACCAACCACCAGGACCTCTCCGACATCATTGCCTGTCGCGAAGACGAGCCGGTCTCCGGCATGAACCCCGACGCGGAACTCAGAATCGACGGCGATAGGACGATGGGAACCCTCCTCGATCGAGATGGATTCGAACCGGTCCTCGATGTGCACCAGCAGTTCGGACCCATTCGGGTGCCAGTCGATCCACATCGGCGCACCCTCGTCGATCACTTCGAGCGCGTCACCTGGCACCGACACCGTGAGCTTCAAACTGCCGTCCGCGGCATTGCCGCTGAGAGCGAGACGTGATCCCGTCGGATCCCAGGCCATGTACACCGCGGGAAACGGAATCCCGGTTCGGGTCAGCTCGTCGCCATCGACGCCAGCCGTGACAAGGAAAGTGACCCCCCGGGCGCTCTCCGTCCAGGCGACCCGGGTCCCTTCCGGGGACCAGGTCGGCTGCGATCGCTCGACGTCGTCACCACCCACCGCCAGGTCCCGGCGATCCGATCCATCCGGGCGCACGACGAAGATGCCACCGTCGTCATCAAGCACTAGAAGATTCCCGGGCAAACTCTCAAGACCGGATGGGTCGCCGATCAACGGCGGGAGTTCCGCCGGGGTCGCGGTGCAAGCTCCTATCACGAGAAGAACGACCAATAGAGGAGATGCCACCCGACGCGACAACATCACTCAAGCCTATGGACACCCGGCGGATAGTCTCGCCCCACTACACGACCAACCTCGCAAGGAGAGTTGATGGAGCACACTTCGGCGGAACGACTGCAATGGAACCGAAACCCGGCAACCACATTTACCGGGACAGTGTGGTCGAGCCCGCTCTCGAGAGAGTCCGACCGCAGCCTGACCGCGCTGGCAGTGATGTTCGAACCTGGTGCTCGCACCTATTGGCACACACATCCCGAGGGCCAGGTCTTATACGTGACGTCGGGGGCAGGCCGGGTGGGCACCGCCAATGGCGGTCTGGTTGAGATAAGCCCTGGAGACGTGGTCTTCGCCCCGCCCGGTGAAATGCACTGGCACGGAGCGTCGCCGACCTCGTACATGATGCACCTGTCGTTGACCACCGGCGGCGCCACTGTCTGGGACACCCGCCCGGTTTCAGACGAGGCCTACGAAAGCGGGCAGGAGCGAAGCTGAGCGCCAACCGCTATCACAACGCGGCGGCCAATAACTCGAAGATTCCGGTCTGATCGACTTCTCGCCAGATGTCGAGATACTCGCTCCCCTGACCGTGATGGGGCGGGGTCTTGATTGCATAGCGCGTCACGAAACCTCCTCGGAAAGGCGAAGCGTCACGGTGGACCTGCTCGGTCGATCAGAACACGCCCCTTGGACGCACCGATACCATCACGGCCCCGAACCCAAGAGGCAAGAGGAGGAACCCGTGCCCGAGCTGGCTATCGCTTCGATCGAAGCCATCGCCATGCCCATCCCGCTGGCGAAGCCGATCGCGAGCGCACTCGGCTCCTACACCCATGTCGACTGTGTGACAGTGTTGATGCACATCAAGGATGGGCCTACCGGATTTGGTTTCAACCTCGGCCTCGGTGGAGCGGCCAGTGCGGCCATCGTCCCTTACATCGAACAGGAGCTGGCCCGCTGGCGATTGGGCAGGATGCCCTGGCTCCCGAAGCCCTGTGGCAACGAATGTGGGCCTCCAACAAAGCCCGGATGAGAGGCGGTCTCGGAGTTTGGGCGTTATCAGCGGTCGACATCGCCTGCTGGGGCGTCCTTGCCAAGAGCGCTGGACTCCCCCTTCATCGATTGCTGGGCGGGTTCCGGACGAGCGTGCCGGTGTACGGGAGCGGCGGATGGCTCAATCTGACGGACGCCGAGATGGTCGCCGAGTGCGAGGCGTTCGCCGCCCAGGGCATCACCGCCTTCAAGTACAAGATTGGAGCCGATCGCGATCACGACCGCACTGCCTTGTTACGGAAGGTGATGGGCGAGGACTTCACGTTGTTCGCCGACGCCAATCAGCAGTTCACCGTCCGCGAGGCGGTCGAGGCCTCGCAGATGCTGGCCGACTACGGGATCGCCTGGATCGAGGAGCCGGTGTTGGCCGACTCGGTCGACGACCTCGGTGAGGTGGCGGCCGCCAGCGCAGTGCCGGTGGCGGCCGGAGAGAACGCCTATTTCCGATGGGGGTTCCGGGAGATATGCGACCTCCGGGCCGCCGCATATCTACAGCCCGACGTGACTCGCTGCGGGGGGATCACCGAATTCCGGAAGATCGCAAGTCTGGCCGACTCCTACCGGCTTGCCCTCTCGAGCCACCTGTGGCCGGAGCTATCGATCAGCCTGGTGGGAGCGTCGCCTTCGGGTTATCTGCCTGAGTACGCCGAACTGATCCCGGCCGACCTTCTCACCCGGAGGTTCCCAGTTGTCAACGGAGCGATCGAGGTGCCCGATGTGCCGGGGCACGGGGTCGAGTTCACCGCTGAGGCCATCGCCAGGTTCCGCAAGTCCTGAGCCAGGTCTCGTTTGTAGTCTTTGGGCGAATCGTTGGACGGAGGAGATTCGGTGCGCATCAGTTCGGTCGAGACCTTTCCCATC
>JANMST010000078.1:0-2583 GCA_031389635.1 Acidimicrobiia bacterium
GGAAAGATGGGCGGCCGACGACATGAGGAGTCTGAATGCTCAGATCGAGTTTCTACTGACTGACGCCGTGAGGAGGGCAGGCCGCTTGAAGGAGGGAAGCCAGCAGCTCGAAGATGAGGATGCATCCTGAACCCATGGGGTCCGGCTGCTAACACAGAGAACGCATGTCGAAACCATGGACGATGCGGGCCGCTGTTCTGGCGGGAGGCCTGGTCGGCTCGGTAGCTCGCTATCTGGTGCAGAGAGTGGCTGACAGCAACCCCTTGCCCTGGGGAACGTTGTTGGTAAACGTGCTCGGAGCATTTCTTCTCGGCGTCCTGACGAGTCGGGTTGGACGGGCACGACGACCCGAGTTGGTCGCCGCCGCCCTCGGTGTTGGGGCACTCGGTGCTTTCACGACCTTCTCGGCTCTCGTGGGCCAGGTCGATGACATGTCCCTTCCGAATGCCTTGACGTATGCATCGGTGAGTGTCGCCCTTGGTTTAGCTGCCGCCGTTTCCGGGCTCCGCCTCGGCAGGGAGCGTGTATGAGGATCCTTCTGATCGGTTTGCTCGGATCAATCGGGGCTCTGACCCGCTACGAACTGTC
Organism: Acidimicrobiia bacterium; assembly: GCA_031389635.1. GTDB lineage: Bacteria > Actinomycetota > Acidimicrobiia > Spongiisociales > ZC4RG35 > DATEEG01. The sequence continues at coordinate 589 of JANMST010000078.1, forward strand.
GAGAGCAGTCCATCACCGAACCGAACGCGGGGGAGTGCCGACGATGGTCGTCAACCTCACCGGTGCGATCCTGTTTGGAACTTTGGTCGGCATCGATGCTCGATCGCCGATAGAACCGGACCTGATGGCCGCGTTGACCGTCGGGTTCCTTGGAGGCTTCACGACCTTTTCGACCTGGATGGTGGACGTGGTGGTTGCCGCTGAGGATGGGCACCAGGGCAGGCGACGGGCCGCCTCGAACCTGGCGATCACCTTGGCCGGAGGAGTGGCCGGCTACGCCCTATCCCGGATGCTGGTTGGGCTTTAGGTCTGGGCGGAGATCGCACCAAAGCCGTCCTAGACGTAGCTCATAGAAGCCACAACGTGAAAGGAATCAACCCGACTAGAGCCGGGGGCCCAAGGAGAGCGACCGCGGTCCGGGCGCCGTCACCCGTGACGAAATAGCGAATGATGAGCCAGGACAGGCCGATGGCGAGACCACAGACGGCGACGAACGCGACGGTCACGATGCTCACAACGTCCTGCCAATCCCCCGCGGACGAATTGATTGAGAGAAACCAGATGGCGACTGAAACGCCTACCACTGCCCAGAGTCCCAGTATCCAATGAACGGGACCTCGAACGATCGGCCTGTGCGTCTGGCTCACGTTGGAGCGTCCGGGAGCATCAGTGGACCTCGATGCTAACGACGCCGTTCATCTTCACGACTCAGTACACGAACGGCCTGCCGGGAAAAATGAGGGAAAAAGAAAGACCGTGGGCCCACGTGGACTTGAACCACGGACCTCGTCCTTATCAGGGACGCGCTCTAACCGAGCTGAGCTATGGGCCCAATCTGGGAATCGGGAAGTGTATCGCGGCTGTCCTGGCACAGCGAGAGCCCCAGATCTGAGCGGGATCGGTGTAAGCGGGGGCATATAGGGGCCAATTCAGAGGTGGCCAATTCAGGGGGGTTTGGGAGGCATCGATCCGGGGTACTCCAACGGTTGCCTCGAAAGGAGGTCTCAATGCGTAGAGCCGCATTCGTGCTCGCTCTGGTCATTGGGCTGATGGGAGTAATGGTGCTTCCAGTTCAGGCTCAGAATGGGTCTGACGATTCGCGGGTAGGTGCCCGCAGCGAATCGAACAGCCGCGACAACAACAGTTCGAGACAAGGCTCCGTCCGCAATGATGAGAGCCACGACGACGACAACGTCAACAGCAACAACACTGACGATCGCAACCGCGGTCACGGTTCCAGGCGCCTCATTCGACTCAGTGGAGCGAATGAAGTTCCGGCCGGTGATCCCGACGGAGGCGGTTGGGCGCGTTTCAACGTGCGCCCTGACGAAGGGACCGTCTGCTACACGATCAAGGTGAAGCGTCTCGACGCGATCACCGCCGCCCACATCCACGTCGGTACCGCGGGTGCCAACGGTGGTGTTGTCATCGACCTCGGGATCCTCACTGCCGACACCAAGGTGAGTGGCAACTCGACGTTCTACTCCGACTGCATCGAGGGGCTGGATACCACCCTCCTCACCTCGATCAAGGAGAATCGGGCCGGTTACTACGTCAATGTTCACACCGCGGTCTACCCCGATGGTGCGATCAGAGGCCAGCTCGGCAAGGCTTCGTCCAGCTAGGGCTCGGCCCGAAACGGGACCAATCCACAATCAAGGAAAGGGGCGCCGACCGGCGCCCCTTTCCTTATGTGATCAATGCCAATGGTGTTCCCACTCACCGGCTTCGGGAGGCGCACAGGCGTAAACGGCTCTGATGCCGGACTCCCTGAGCGCTGCGATCTCGCCGTCAGCATGAGCGGCCGACCGCGTGTTGTGGGCTAGATCCAGGATGCTCGTGACCCCGCCGCACAACGCGCCAAGCGCAATCGCCAGGGGGCCCGCTAGCTGTCGTGGTGGTCGGTACTCGATGGCAAATGCGTTCCTCACACCGAGGTAAGTCGAGATGTCGACGTTCGGGATCATCCTTCTCAGCAAGCCCTGCCACATGTGG
>JANMST010000223.1:0-11405 GCA_031389635.1 Acidimicrobiia bacterium
ATGATCGGGATGGACGGCGACATCGGCCAGGTACGAGCAGTCGAGTCCGTCAGCCAGTGCTCGCCCCGCCGCGACCAGCCTATCCCCATCCCGGACAAAACACTTGAACATGCTGTTCGAGAAGACCGTCATCAGATCCAACGGTGACTTGTCACCGAGAGGGGCGATCCGGTAGAGCTCGGACAGCTCTTCCCAGTCCACGGCCTTGTCGTCGTAGTCCCATTGATAGTCCGCCATCCAGATCTCCGTTCAAACGAGGCGCTTGCGCCCTTCGGTCTCGCCATCGATCACGTTGCCGGTCGGCTCAAAGCCGTTGCGAAGATAGAAGGGACGGGGCGAGCCCTTGCCCTCGCTCCAGCTAATGAGGAGGGTCTCATCTCCCATTCTCAGGCACTCCCGGGCGAGAAGGTTCAGGACCTGTTCTCCGATCCCCCGCCTCTGGTGCAGGCGATCGATGAGGAGCCGCCACAGGAATGGCTCAGGGTGAGACTCGGACCGAAGTGCGAGCATCACGAACCCGACAAGCTCGTCGTCGGCCGACACGGCTCGCAGCCACGGAACCACCGGGGCGCCATAGACCACCTCTGGAAACAGGGCGTTGGTGAACGACTCCGCCATGGTGGCCACAAACGTCTCCTGGGTCTTGTGAGTTCGCAGCCGGGAGACGGCACCGACGTTCTCTGTTGTGATCTCGACGAGGCTCACCTCGTCCGCCCGATGCCGCGGGCGGTCGCGCCATGCCTCCCAATCCGGCCGGGTCATCCCGTAGATCCAGTCGTCCGAAACGTCGCCTCCCAGCCAGAAGGACAAACGGGTATGGCCCTCGAACACGAGCCCGGTCCGCTCGAGGACCATGGCGGAGGCCGGGTTGTCGGGGTGGAGCATCCCGCACACCCTCGTCACGCCGACGTCATCGAACAGATACTCGACCATGGCCGCCAGTGCCTCAGTCGCATAGCCCCTCCCCCAGTTCTCTTTGGCAAAGGTGTAACCAACCTCAGCTGTCCGGCTCTCCCAGGAGAGATGGACGGCCAGATCGCCTAGTGCCTCATCCGAGTCCGGGTCCGAGACAACCGCCATCCACCACTCCTCGTTCTTGGGCCCGTCCATCTCAACCAGTTCCGCCACTGACTTTTCTGCCTGCTCGATCGAATATGGAAGCTCCCAGTTCTGGTACTCGGCCACGACCGGATCATTGCGGCGCGCCAATAAACCCGCGATATCACCGGGACGAAAATGGCGGATGAGGAGCCGCTGGGTACGGATCGGAACAAACACAGCACGATTCAAACAGGCAGACGGCCTCGTCCGGTCAGAGTTGTGTTGGTGCGACTACAACCAGCTACCTTCGGGTTGTGAGATCCTGCGAGGAGACCAGAGCACGGTTGGAGAAGGGGCGATGAACGCGTCACCATCCCAGCTGCCAGACCGCGCCCGCGTGCTCGTGATCGGTGGAGGTGTGATAGGAACCAGCGTCGCATATCACCTGGCACAGATGGGCTGGACCGACGTGGTTCTGTGCGAGCGCGACAGGCTGACGTCGGGCACGACCTGGCACTCCGCCGGACTGATGGTGACGTTCGGATCGACTTCAGAGACCTCGACCGAGATGCGCAAGTACACGCGCGATCTCTACAGCCGCCTGGAAGCCGAGACCGGGCTCGCCACCGGCTTCAAGCCGGTGGGATTCATCGAGTTGGCAACGGAGCCCGACCGGCTCGAGGAGTACAGGCGCGTTTCGGCATTCAACCGCTACTGCGGGATCGACGTCCACGAGATCTCCGCACGGGAGGTGTCGGAGCTGTTCCCGCTTGCCCGCACCGATGACATATTGGCCGGGTTCTACGTCAAAGAGGACGGGAGGGCTAATCCGGCGGACGTCACCATGTCTCTCGCCGCCGGCGCCCGCCAGCGTGGAGTCCGCATCCTCGAAAGAACACCGGTTACCGGAATCCTGACCAAGGGCGGGGCCGTGTCGGGGGTGCGGACCCCTCACGGCGAGATCGAGGCCGAGTATGTGGTTAATTGTGCCGGGGTCTGGGCCCGCCAGCTCGGCCAGGCCAGCGGCGTCAACATTCCCCTTCAAGCAGCAGAGCATTACTACCTCATCACCGACCAGGTCCCCGGAATCTCTGGATCCTGGCCGGTGATCGAAGACCCCGCCTCCCACGGCTACTACCGGGAGGAGGTCGGAGGGCTCATGATCGGGCTGTTCGAACCGGTGTGCGCCCCCTGGATGGTCGAGGGCATTCCCGATGACTTTTCCTTCGGCGAGATCACCCCTGACTGGGACCGCATGGCCCCCTATGTCGAGAAAGCAATGCAGCGGGTGCCGATCTCTTTCGAGGTGGGTGTCCGCAAGTTCTTTTGCGGGCCAGAGAGCTTCACCCCAGACCTTGCCCCGGTGCTAGGAGAGGCGCCGGAGCTGCGCAATTACTTCGTCGCCGCCGGCTTGAACTCGATCGGGATCCTCACCGGAGGAGGCGTTGGCCGGGCGTTGGCCCACTGGATCATCAACGGCCGACCCGACGTCGATGTAACCGGCTTCAATATCGACCGCCTCCACCTCTACCAGGCCACACCGCAGTACCGCCGCACCCGGACAGTCGAGGCGTTGGGCCTCGTTTACCAATGCCACTACCCCACTCGTTCGATGCAGACAGCCCGCGGCGCCCGCCTGTCGCCCCTCAACGACCGGCTAGCCAAAAGGGGCGCCCACTTCGGGGAGGTGAGCGGCTGGGAGGGAGCCGACTGGTATTACCCCGCCGGCGTGGAACCGGATGTCGAACATCTGTCGTGGGGTCGCCAGCACTGGTTCCCGTACTGGCAGGTGGAGCACGAGGCGACCCGCTCGAGCGTGAGCATCATGGACATGTCTTTCATGTCCAAGTTTCTGGTGGAAGGACAGGATGCAGGACGCCTGCTGGAGACGATCTCGGCCAACCGGGTCGACGATGACCCAGAGACCATCACCTACACCCAGTGGCTAAACGAGGATGGAAAACTGGAGGCCGACCTCACGGTGACCAAACTGGAAGAGGGTCGGTTCTGGGTGGTGGCCACCGACACCGCCCATCGCCATGTGGAGACCTGGATGCGCCGCCATGCCGTCGGCATGCAGGCCCATGTCGCCGACGTGACCTCCGCCTACGCCCAGATCAACGTTCAGGGTCCGAATAGCCGGGACCTGATGAAGAAGCTTTCCTCGGCCGACCTTTCGAACGAGTCGTTCCCTTTCCGCCGGGCCCGCCAGATCGACATTGGTTTCGCCCGGGCGCTCTGCATCCGCATCACCTACGTCGGCGAGCTGGGCTATGAGCTGTACGTACCAACTCCCCAGGCCACCCACGTCTACGACCTCCTGGTCGAGGCCGGAGAGACGGTCGATCTGCACCACGCCGGGCTCAAGGCCCTGGGGAGCCTGCGGATGGAGAAGGGTTACCGCGACTATGGCCACGACATCGACAACACCGATCATGTGCTCGAAGCCGGCCTGGGATTTGCCGTCGACCTTGAGAAGCCGGGAGGGTTCATCGGTCGCGACGCCGTAGCGGCTCGAAAGGCAGCAGGGCCGCTCACCCGCCGTTTGGTCCAGATCCTTGTCAAGGACCCTCATCCGCTCATGTTCCACGCCGAGGTCGTGCATCGCAACGGCCATCCTGTGGGCTATATCCGGGCCGCCTCCTATGGATTCACGCTGGGCGGAGCCGTGGGTCTGGCCATGATCGAGGCGGGCGAACCGGTCACACGGGCCTACCTCGACGGAGCCGAGTGGGAGGTCGAAATCGCTGGCGGCCGCTATGCGGCCACGGCCTCGATGAGACCGCTCTACGACCCGGACATGGTGCGGATTCGGAGCTGAGGCGGTGTTTGAGGAGCTAGCGACTAGAAGGCTTGCCTTGTTGCCACACAGCGATCACGACTTTTCCTTGAGCGCAGCCTTCGTCCAGATAGCGCACGGCGTCGGGAGTTTGGCTCAACGGGTAGGTCCTATCGATGAACGGCTTGATCCTCCCTGCCTCCAGCAGCCCTCTCAGGAAATCCAGGTCGTCACGATTGCTCGGCTTCCACATGAAGGTCCCCATCCTCTTCTTGCCTGCCAACGACACCACTGATCCCACGAGCGCGGCTTCGAAGAACCGCGACACCGAGTTGGGGATGATGACGTAGGTTCCGCCGGGGCTCAGCGAACGTCTGAACCGCAGCACCGAGCGCTGTGACGCAATGTCGAGGATCAAGTCATACCGTTGCCCGTTCTTGACAACATCCTCCCGGGTGTAGTCGATCACATGATCGGCTCCGATCGAGCTGAGCATTTCCATCTTGCATGTGTGGTCGACGGCGGTGACTTCGGCGCCGAATGCCTTGGCGATCTGCACGGCGAACGGGCCGACACAACCACCGGCGCCGTTGATCATGACTCTCTGTCCTGGCTTGATCTGTCGGCGGCTCCGAAGCGCTTGCAGCGCCATGACAGCCGAGTGCGGCAAGGTCGCTGCCTCCTCGAACGTCAGGCCGGCCGGTTTCGGAGCCAGCACCTTCTCGGGGATGCGGGCAAACTCAGCGAAGGCGCCGAAACCGCACGCCGCCATGTCAGCCCAAACCTCGTCGCCGGGCCGGAACTGAGTCACTGCGGCCCCGACGGCTTCAACCTTGCCGGCCACGTCCAACCCGAGAGTCCGGTTCTTCGGCTTCAACAAGCCGATGCCGAACCGTGAAGCGAAAGGAAAACCTCGCAGAAAGTCGAGATCGGCTCGATTCACGGAAGTGGCATGGACCCTGACCAGCACATCGGTGTCTCCCAGCACCGGTCGGTCGACTTCCTGCAAGTCCAGGACGTCAGGTGATCCGTAGAAATCTCGAACGATGGCTTTCACAGGGCGCTGATTCCCATCATCAGACGACGATGGCGACTTTGCCTCGAGCGTGGCCCTCTTCCAAATACCGCACCGCCTCAGGCACTTGGCTCAACGAATATGTTCGGTCTATCACAGAACGGACCTTGCCCTCCGCCATGAGCTCACCCATGAGAACGAGGTCTGTCTTGCTCCAGACCGCGGTGCGAGAGACTGTCTTCTGGCTCACGAAGGGAGACGACACGAGCGCTGCGAGTATGCGATCCAGGGGTCGTATCCATCGCCCCTTCGGTCCTCCGATCATCACAAGGATCCCCTTGGGAGTCAGTACTCCTCTGGCCTTCGGAAGCGAACGGTTCCCGATGATGTCGAGGAGCACGTCATAGCGCCCGAGGTCACTCGTGAAGTCGTCCTTGGTGTAGTCGACAACGTGGTCGGCGCCGATCGAGCGCACCATCTCCACATTCCCGGTGCTGCATACTCCGGTTACCTCGGTGCCCCACTCTTTGGCCAGCTGGACGGCAAAGGTCCCGACGCCTCCCGACGCACCGTTGATGAGGACCTTGTGGCCGGCTTTGATCTGGCCCCAGTCGCGAAGACCCTGAATTGCGGTGAAGGCCGCGATCCCTACGGCCCCGGCTTGCTCGAATGACACGTTGGCCGGCTTCAACACCAGAGAGGACTCCCGAGCGGTGGCGTACTCGGCAAACGCGCCCGCGCACACACCGAACACCTCGTCCCCCGGCCGAAATTCCCTCACGTTGCGACCCACCGCCACAACCTGGCCAGCCACATCAACACCCAGTCGTGTGGCCCTGGGCTTGCGAAGGCCCCCTAACTGTGGGCGAGCGATCATCGGCTCACCCCTCATGAAGTGCCAGTCGTAGGGGTTGACCGAAGCGGCCCGAACCCGGATCAACACATCATCGTCTCCGACCACCGGCTTGTCGACCTCCCGAAGCTCCAGGACATCGGGCGAGCCGTAACGGCTGTAGGCGATCGCCTGCATCGTGTCCTTTTGGACCCGGCCAGGTTCGACCGGTGCCTCACCAGCGATTGTCGCCTCGCGGCCTTCTCTGGGACCGATTGCTGACTCCATGTGTCTCTCTCCCTTGCTCGTTCTTCGTACACCGTAAGAAGTACAACGTAAGGTAATCGTACGTCGTAAGATTGTCAAGAGCGACGGGAAACTTACCTTGTACGGTTAGAATGCCGGGAAGGGTGAACACATGAGCACAGCAACCGATGCGAAGAGCGTCGAACCCCGAATCCCGCTGAGTAAAGAGCGGGTGCTGCGCGCTGCCATCGGGGTGGCCGACCAGGGTGGGATCGAGTCGTTGACCATGCGCAGACTCGCCCAGGACCTCGGGGTGGAGGCAATGTCGCTCTACTACCACGTGGCCAACAAGGACCAGGTCCTCGACGGTGTGGTCGATGTCATCATCACCGAAATCAATGATGCAGTGGGCCAGATCGATGTGGCGGCCTGGGGATCCGACTGGAAGTCGACGATGCGCGCCAGGATTCTCGCGGCCCGGCAAATTCTTCTCCGCCATCCATGGGCCCCTGAGGTGATCGAAACCAGGACCACCACGACCCCTTCGATCATGAGCTATTTCGAGGCGCTGCTCGGAGTCTTCCGGAGTGGAGGGTTTTCCTACGACCTGGCTCACCACGCCATGCATGCCCTCGGAAGCCGGGCCCTTGGATTTAGTCAGGAGCTGTTCAAGCCGGATGATGCAGGCCCGGGCGCCGAGGACTCGGCGGCGGTTTTCGAGGAGATGGCCAGCCGGCTTCCGAACCTCGTCGGGATGATGTCCGAAATCAGCCACAACGACCCCGACTCCACCCTGGGTTGGTGCGACGACCAGGCCGAGTTCGAATTCGGCCTCGATCTGATCCTCAACGGACTCGACCGGCTCCGCCTACCGGCCTGACTAACGCACGGGCAGCGTCAAAGTGAAGATGGAGTGAAAACCGTCGTGGGAATAGGCAACTTCACCGTCCCGGACGGATCGCTGACGCCGTCCACCGCCGGCGGGCTATCGCCGAGCGCCGATGGGGCCAGGCCAATGACGCGCCGAACTACCCGCTGGGTGAGGGATGCGCCGGAAGGCATCCATAGGTTCCGACAATCCCCTGCAGAACCTGTGATTTACTGCCCCGGGCACCGGATTGGCCAGTGAGGGTTACTGTTTGTCCTCGGCGAGGGTGTGTCCCACGAGGGCGTTGGCGTGGCCGTGGCCCATGCCGTGCTCCGTCTTGAGCCAGTTGACCAGGTCCATGTGGCGCTCCACCGGGCTGGACCGGATCAGTTCCTTCCACTCGGCGATCGATCGCCCATAGGTGCGTTCGATCGACGGAAAGTAGGACGCCGGGCCCTTCACCTTCTCGCCGGGTGGTTCTATGGCGGGTTTCTTCGATGCCATTCGGGCCAGCCTTTCCTCTTGAAGCTCGCAGTCGCGCCGGTGGGAGAAAGTGACCTTCTCCCCGATTCTCAGTGACTTCGGACCCTAACCCGACCTCGGTGGTTCCCCCCACAATGTCAGGGTGTTCCTCATTCGCGACGCCCACCAGCTCGCACCTTCGGTCAAACGCTTTTGGGTGGAAGCACCGCGGGTCGCGCAGCACTGGCGTCCGGGTCAATTTGTGATTGTCCGGGCTGCAACTGACGGTGAGCGCATACCGCTCACGATCGTCGACGGAAACAAAGATGCAGGGACCATCTGCCTCATAGTTCAAGCGATCGGGGCCACGACAATCGCGATCAACCGACTAGAAGCGGGAGACAACCTGACCGACGTCGCCGGGCCCCTCGGTACACCCTCCCTCATCGAGACATTCGGAAATGTGGTGGTTGTCGGAGGAGGTGCGGGTACGGCCATTGCCTATCCCGTCGCCCGCGCGCTGCACGACGCCGGCAACCGGGTCCGGGCGATCATCGGGGCTCGCTCGCGTGATTACGTGATCCTGGAGAAGGAACTGTCCGAAGTCTGTGAAACCGTGGACACGGCAACCGACGACGGATCCTATGGCCGGGCCAGTCTGGTGACGGATGTGCTTGACGACCTCGTCGAGAGCGGAGAGACCATCGACCATGTCTTCGCCATGGGCCCGATTCCAATGATGCGAGCGGTGGCCGAGCTCACCCGCCCCACTGGGCTCAAAACCACCGTCAGCCTCAACCCGATCATGGTCGACGGAACAGGAATGTGCGGTGGGTGCCGGGTCCTCGTGGGTGATGCCACCAAATTCGCTTGCGTCGATGGGCCTGAGTTCGACGCCCACATCGTCGACTTCGAGGTTCTGGCGGCCCGGAACCGTGCCTACCAGGACTTCGAAAAGGCTCAGGCGGCAAGCTGCCAGGCGGTTGCTCAATGAGCCCGGTCACCAGAAAAGACCGCATGAGCATGCCTCGCACCGCGATGCCCGAACGGGATCCCTCCGAAAGGGCCCGCAGTTTCGACAAGGTGAACCTTGGCTTTACGAGTCAGCTAGCGGTCCTCGAGGCTCAGCGATGTCTGTTGTGCCCACGGCCGAAGTGCGTTGGTGGTTGTCCGGTGGGTGTGCGCATCGACGAGTTCGTCCGACACGTCGCGGCAGGTGACTTTGGCGCGGCGGCGGCAACCATCTCCGCCGACAACTCCTTGCCTGCGATCTGCGGAAGGGTCTGCCCACAGGAAAAGCAATGTGAGGGCGCCTGTGTCCTGACCCGCAAAGACCGCCCTATCGCCATCGGCCACCTCGAACGATTCGTCGCCGACTTCAGTCGCACACATCGGGTCGAGTACGAAGCCTCAAGTCCGATAAGGAGCGGCAAGAAAATCGCCGTGGTGGGAAGCGGTCCTGCCGGCCTGTCCTGTGCCTTCAATCTCATCCGAGCGGGCCATGAGGTAACAGTGTTCGAGGCATTGCACGAACTCGGTGGAGTGCTTGTCTACGGGATTCCGGAGTACCGGCTGCCCAAGGCCGTGGTGGCTGCCGAGATCGAGAGGCTACGCGACCTCGGAGTCGAATTCGTAACCAATGCACCAATCGGTCTGGCAGAAACCCTCGACGATCTCCTCGCCTCATTCGATGCAGCTTTCGTGGGAGTAGGTGCCGGCCTTCCTGTGTTTCTGGGGGTTCCCGGGGAGCACCTGGTTGGGGTGTACAGCGCCAACGAGTTCCTCACCAGAGTGAACTTGATGCGCGCCTATCAAAGTGGGACTGCCACGCCGGTTCACGATGTGAAAGGAAAGCGGGTCGCTGTGATTGGTGGTGGGAACACCGCCATCGATGCGGTCCGCACCGCCCTCCGACTCGGGGCCGCCGATGCATCAATCGTCTATCGGCGAACCGAAGCCGAAATGCCGGCTCGTCACGAGGAGATCAGGCACGCCAAGGAGGAGGGCGTCCGGTTCGATTTCCTTACCGCGCCGGTCGAGTTCCTCGGCGAGACCGGTGGCAAGCTGCAGACAATGAGAGTCATCCGGATGGAGCTCGCTCCCCCGGAAGACGACGGCCGACCCCGGCCCGTACCTATCGCCGGCAGCGAGGTTGAGGTGCCGGTCGATGTTGTCATCGTTGCGGCAGGTAACGGTCCCAGCCCCCTCCTGCGCAAGAGTTCACCGAACCTGCTCCACGGCGCCCGTGGAACCGTCCAGGCTGACCCCGAGACTGGCCGTACGTCAATGAAGGGGGTATTCGCCGGGGGCGACATCGTCACCGGTGGAGCCACCGTCATCCTGGCCATGGGAGCGGGCCGCAAGGCCGCCGCCTCGATCGAGGATTACCTCCGGACCGGCCAATGGGAACAGCAGGCCACGAAGCAACTGGCGGTCTGACCCAGCTGCAGGCGTGGGGCCCGGGATGGGCCCTCGTCGGCGACGCCGGGTACACCGAAGGACCCATCTTGGCATATGGAATCAGCGACGGCCTGCGCGATGCGGAGTTGTGCGCTCGAGCAGTTGACCGGGCCATCAGGCATCCCGAAGAAACCTCGGATGCGATGAGCCGAGTACCAACGGACCGGCGACCAACTTTCGGTCGGCATGTTCCGACATTCCGAAGCTCTGGCTCAATACCCGCTGGGACGCCGACGAGGCATCGGCCCGGATGCGAGCGATGAGTGAGGCGGTCCGCGCCGAATGCGCGATGCTGCAAGCGTTGGGATCATGGGCGCCGTTGCTGTCGTCAGTATGAGCTGTCACCCAACCGCGATGGCGATCTTTCCGCGGGCCTCTCCGGCCTCGAGATGTGCCATCGCGGCGGGCACCTGGGCAAGGGGGTAGGTCCTGTCGATGACCGGAGTGACCTTGCCGTCCTCGATGAACTGGCCCAGCTCTTCCAGATCCGAGGACTGTTCCTTCGAGGCGAGCATCGTGAGGCGCTGGCTTACGAATAGCGACACGAGTCCCGACCGGAGAGAGCGACCGAAGCCGCCGGTGATGCTGCCGCCTTCCTCGCCGCCAACGATGACGAGGGTTCCTGTCGCGGCCAGCGCCCGCCGCAGCCTTCGCAGGCTGTTGTTACCGCCTATGTCGATTATGAAGTCGTAGTGCCTGGCACCATCGAGGTAGTCCCCCGTGGGGTAATCGATGACATGGTCGGCACCGATGGAACGAACGAAATCGAGCTTTGAAGCACTACAGACACCGGTCACCTCGGCTCCGAAAGCCTTGGCGAGTTGTACGGCGTAGGTGCCGACGCCTCCCGACGCACCGATGATGAGCACTTTGTTCCCCGCTTTGACACTGCCTGCTTTGCGCAGAGCCTGGAGGGCGGTCCCTCCGGAGATGGGGACGACCGCAGCCTGCTCGAACGTGAGACTGGCCGGCTTGTCGGCAAGCTTGTCCTCGCGGACGGGAGCGTATTCTGCGAAGGCGCCCCGACTCAGGCCAAAGACGTCGTCACCTGGCTTGAACCTGGTCACCTCGGCTCCGATGGCCACGACAGTGCCGGCCACATCCAGCCCGGGTACGCGGTTCTTGGGCCGGCGGAACCCGAATCCAAGGACGCGCATCAGGTAGGGCTTGCCCGTCATCACGTGCGACGTGCCTCGATCCATGCCGGCGGCGACCACTTTCACCAGCACTTCGTTCGCCGCGATCTCGGGCTTGGCGACCTGGGTCAGACGCAGCACGTCAGTTGAGCCGTAGGCGTCCTGGATGATTGCTTGCATCAGGTCGTCCCTCGGTTCGGGGCTAGGTGAGCTCGGGACGAGTCCGGCGATCGGTGCGGTTGTTGGTTCCATTGTCGTGTCCTTTCTGGGTAAGACGGCCAGTGGCTTCACAGCTCCCTGCCGTCACTACCGTACTTAGTATGGCGTACTAAGTACGGTACACGCTATGCTGTGGTTTGGCAAGTAGGAACTTTCCAGGCCGCTTGCTTCTTAGAAGCCCGTAAACGAAGATAAGACCGAAGAGCAGTATAGAGAGCCAGCTGAACGTCTGCTGGCAGCGATCCTTTAGTCCACTAGATGGACATTCGGGGGGGAGCATGAGGGCCTCTGTTTGTGAGACCAGTCCATGCGATTCATGCACACCGTGCTCCTATCCTGCCGGATGG
>JANMST010000239.1:0-13153 GCA_031389635.1 Acidimicrobiia bacterium
CGCCAAAGGGGTCAAAGGAGCCTCAGCTGGTTCCCGTCCTGTGCTTCTGATTTCGACTGGCGCGGTTTGGGGCGGCGGTCCGGGTACATCTCCTCGTACTGCTTGAGCAACTCCGGCGAGTCCTCCCCTAGCCAGTCGAGGAAGTGCTGCCGCATACCTCGCAAATGCAGCTTGACCGGGTGCCACGACTCGGCGCCGGCTTCTCGCGCGGCCTGCTTGACCGCTGCGACCTGATCCGGGCGATCGGAGATACCCGGAAGCAGCGGCGCCATCATCACCCCGCCGGGAACGCCCGCCGCTCGCAATTTGGCAAGTGCCTCGAGTCGTTTCTTCGGGTGGGGTGCGCCCGGCTCGGTCCGACGCCACACGTCTTCGTCGACCGTCGCCACCGAGAAGGAGACCGACACGTCGGCTCTCTTGGAAGCTTCGGCGATCAGAGCGATGTCGCGCAGCACCAGCGGCGACTTGGTGAGGATCGAGAACGGGTTGTTGCGCTCGACCAGCACCTCGATGATCCCGCGGGTCAACTTGTACTTGCCCTCGGCGGCTTGATAAGGGTCGGTATTGGTCCCCATTGCAATGGAATCGCCGGGCCAGCGCCCCGGCATGGTCTCAGCCCGAACCAGGTCGACCGCGTTCGTTTTGACGACGATCTGCGTGTCGAAGTCGGTGCCCATGTTGAAGCCCAGGTAGTCGTGGGTCGGACGGGCAAAGCAGTAAACGCAGGCATTGCTGCATCCCCTGTAGGCGTTGATGGAATGGCCGAACCAGGGAGTGCCGGGCGGAGACTTGGTGATGATGGACCGGGCTTCGATCTCGTGGAAGGTCAGCCCCCGGTACTCGCCCCTTCCAACCACGCGCCTGTTGGTTTCGAATAGTCCGTCCTGCGAGCCGGCGAGTTGACTCCAGCGAAACTCTCCTGCCATCCCCTCAGGCTAGTCGAACGTGTGTTCGACCGTTGCAGTCGACAGGCCCGGTAGCGGCACGAAGTCGCGGGCGGTTGCCGCCAATTCTTTGCCACTGGGGAAAGGGGGTCCATATCCGAGCGATCCGAGGGCATGCGAGATCGAGTCTGGGTCCAGCCGCACCGGCATCACTCGTCCCGGAGACAGGTTGCGGAGATGTCCGAGGTACCAATCGACCAAGGGGTGGCGGAGGTGCTCGTCGACTAGGTAGAAGTCGGGCGGATCGGGCGGGTTGGAAGCCCCGATCGCCATCTCTAACTCGTGCTCCAGGCCCATCAGCCGCCGCGACCACTCCATCACCACAGGAGCCAAAGGGTCGACGTCGACCACCGTGTAGATCAATCGGTGCCTGATCGCCCGATCCCAGGTCGCCCGAGCCACAGCTGCGGCCTCCGACCAGGACTCGGGAAGGTCGCCGACGGCTTCGGCCGCCACGTTGGCCGCACCTTCTGCGAGGCGGACGATGGCGGCCCCCGCACTCTCAGCGACAACTGCCACCATCGTCGACGACGACCTCATCCCTACAACGCTACCGCACCATCTACCGATCGTTTGTGCCTATCTTCAGGCTGTGACGTCGATCTACGACAACGACGACCTGACCGCGATTAGGGCCCAGACTCGTCGCTTCGTCGAGCAAGAAGTCCTTCCGAACGGAGATGCCTGGGAGGACGAGGGCAAGGTTCCGCGCAGCGTCATTCAAAAAATGGGTGAGATCGGGTTTTTCGGCCTGCGCGTTCCAGAGGACTACGGAGGCGTTGGCCTCGGTGCGCTGGCGTCGGTGGCTTTCGCCGAGGAGCTCGGACGATCCACCTACGGCGGTTTCTCGATCACGGCACTCGTCCACACCGATCTGGCGATGCCGTATCTCCTCAACTTCGGCTCCGACGACCAAAAGAAGCGCTGGCTCCCAGGCATGCTCACCGGCGAAACCCTGACCGCGATAGCCGTGACCGAGGCCGACGCTGGCTCCGATGTTGCATCGATCCGAACCAGGGCTCTCCGCGATGGTGATGGTTGGCGGATCAACGGATCGAAGATGTTCATCACCAACGGTGGTACTGCCGACCTCGTTTTCGTGGCAGCGCGAACCCACGCCGTCGCCAAGGGATCGCGGGCCATCTCGATATTTGCGCTGCCTCGAGACACCGGCGGCTTCTCGGTCAGTCGGGCGTTGCCGAAAATGGGCTGGCATTGCTCCGATACGGCTGAGCTGTCGTTCACCGACTGCTGGATCCCCGACGACCACCTCATCGGTGAACAGGATCGGGGCTTCTATTACATCATGACCAACTTTCAGAACGAGCGACTCGCCATTGCCGCTCAGGCGATCGGTGAAGCGAGCCGCGCCATCGAACTCACTGTCGAGCACGTTCGTCAGCGAAAGGCCTTCGGGTCCCCCTTGTTCGAAAAACAGGTCGTTCGCCAGCGCCTCGCCATGCTGAGCGCGCGCCTCGAGGCCGGCAGACAACTGGTTCACCACGCCGGTTGGCTCATGGAGCACGGTGAGGATGCCGTCAAAGAAGTGTCGATGGTGAAGGCATATGTCGGTGAACTCGCCAACGAGGTTCTCTACGCGTGTGTTCAGTTCCATGGCGGGATGGGCTACATCAAAGAGACCGCGGTCGAGCGCCTCTACCGGGATGTTCGAATCCACTCGATCGGAGGCGGAGCAACCGAAGTGATGCTCGACGAGATCGCCAAACGTCTCTGACAGAGACGTCTAGAACTGGCTGATCAGACGACCCTTTCCTGCTTCCTGCTCCTTGGGCTCCAGTGGATGCACGAAGAGGTCATACGCCATCCACAACGCCTGAGCCCATGGGTAGAAGAGAACGGGAACCAGGATCGTGACGCCGATGGCCGCCGGTGTCAGCCAATCCCAGGGAACCTCCGGCCAGGTCGCCACGAGGAACAGTGCGAACGTCAACAGGAAAGCGCCGATGGTCAAGGCGGTATTGAATGTCACCGCCCCGACCCAATAGCCCGGTTCTCGCATGAACTTGTGGCCGCAGGACGGACAATGTGGCGCCAGCTTCCAGTAGCCGACAAAAGCACCGCCAGCCCCACAGTTGGAGCACCGTCGGCGAACCGCCCTCGAGACGAGCGTCGACAGGGACTGACGACCGGAGCCGTCCTGGCCCTTCGGACTGGTGGTCACACCGGTCAGGCTACGCGTTAGCGTTCGGGAGTGGATTCAACGTTCGAACGCATGCGGGTCGAGTACCGCAACCTTCCTCTGAATAGGGACCAACTCGACGACGACCCCCTTGTCCAATTCACCCGGTGGATGACCGACGCCGAGAAGTCGGGCATCGAAGAGGCCAATGCCTTTGTTGTTGCAACGGCCGACAGCGCTGGAAGTCCATCGGCCCGTACCGTGTTGTTGAAGGGCGCCGGACCAGGCGGATTCGACTTCTACACAAACTACGAGAGTCGCAAAGCTGCCGAAATCGAAAGTAATCCGGTGGCCGCGGCCGTATTCCTGTGGGTCCCGATTCGACGGCAGATTCGGATCGAAGGGACTGTGTCGAAGGTCGACCAGGCTCTATCTGACGCCTACTTTGCATCGCGTCCACCCGAGTCCAGGCTGGCTTCGGCGGCCTCGCCCCAGAGCAGGGTGGTGGCCGACCGTGAGGAGTTGGAAGCGGCGCTCGAGGAGATTCGAAGCCGTTATCCCGATGGTGGGGTTCCCCGTCCGGCCAACTGGGGTGGATACCGAATCAAGCCGCAGACTTATGAGTTCTGGCAGGGCCGCGAAGCCAGGTTTCACGACCGCTTCCTGTACACGCGAGACGGCGATCGTTGGCAGATCGAACGTCTGGCGCCCTGACATTTACACTCGCAAAAATGTGCCAGGGGATTAGTTGAAGATATTCATCCTCGGGTCATCGGGAACCTATCCGGCTCCCGGACGACCCGCATCCGGTTATCTAGTCGAGCATGAGGGCACCAGGATCTGGTGCGATGCCGGACCTGGCACCTTCCTGGCTCTGCCCATCGACAATCACCTGGTCGATGCAATCGTCCTTTCCCACGAGCATCCGGACCATTGTCTCGACCTGATCACCGCATTCCACGCCTTCCGCTATGGCGAAAGACCTCGCTCACATGTCCCCGTGTATTGCCCGTCGTCGGTATCAGAGAAGGTGCTCCGGTTCGTGGATGATCACCAGGATGGAGGGATGGCCGAGACGTTTGACTTCAATTCGGTCGACGATGGCGATGAGGTCGTCGTGGGTGGCATCAAGATCTCCTTCCGGCGATCGGACCATTCGGTCCCAACCGTGGCCACCCGCTGGCAGACCAACGGCCGGGTCCTGGCTTACAGCGCCGACACCGGCCCCGAGGGTGACTGGATGAGAGCAGCCGAAGGGGCCGACCTGTTCCTATGCGAAGCGAGCTACCAGGGCGAGCCCGGCATGAGCGACTATCCGTATCACCTGACGGCGGGCGAGGCAGGGCGGATTGCCCGGGAAGTCGGGGCGAAGCACTTGATGCTCACCCATATCCCTCCTCATCTCGAGGCATCCCGCTCGGTGGCGGAGGCGGAAGTCCCGTTCGATCGTCCGGTGGAACTTGCCGTTCCGGGCGCCAGCAGGAAGGTGTGAACACATGACCCGGGAGCGTCCTCGAGATGAGCTACGGCCGCTCACGATGCGTTTGGGGTACACGGAGATGACCCCGGGATCGGTCCTGATTGAAATGGGTCGAACCAGAGTTCTTTGCACGGCTGCAGTGGAGGCCGATGTACCGCGTTGGCTGCGGGACAGCGGCAAAGGATGGGTCACCGCCGAGTACGGAATGCTTCCCGGTTCTGCCAACGAGCGTATCGGCCGCGATCAGTACCAAAAGGGGCGGGCCCTCGAGATCTCGCGGCTGATCGGACGGGCGCTGCGGTCGGTGGTGGATCTGAAGGCGATGGGTGAGTGCATGGTCCGGGTCGACTGCGACGTCCTTCAAGCCGACGGTGGCACCCGAACCGCGGCGATCACAGGAGCCTGGGTGGCACTGAACGATGCCTTCGAGGATGCAATGGCCCGGGGAGTGATGGCCCGGAATCCGATGATCGATCACGTCGCGGCAATCTCGGTCGGTCTGGTCGAAGGTGAGCTGCTTTTGGACCTGGAGTACGAAGACGATGTCAAGGCCGAGGTCGACATGAACGTCGTCATGTCGGGTCGCGGCCTGCTCGTCGAGGTTCAAGGGACTGCCGAGGGAGCTCCCTTCAGCCGGGGAGATCTCGACGCAATGCTCGACCTGGCAAGCAACGGCATCGAACAGTTGGTCGAGGCGCAACGGCAAGCGGTGGCTCCTTGAGCGAGCGGACCGCGGTTCCCCGACTGGTGGTGGCTTCCAAGAATCCGGACAAGATCATCGAGATCGAATCCGTGCTGGTGGGGGAAGGACTGGTTGACGAGATCGTCAGAGGACTGTCCTGGCCCGATGTGGAGGAGACCGAAACAACGCTTGAAGGAAACGCTCTGCTGAAGGCGCGAGCGGTAGCCGCTGCCACCGGGCTGCCAGCCCTCGCCGACGACACCGGTTTGGAGGTAGCTGCTCTGAATGGCGAACCGGGAGTCCACACCGCTCGATTCGCCGGACCTCAGGCCTCCTATCAGGACAACGTTGAGAGGATGCTGGCCGTTCTCGACGGTGTTGAGGATCGCAGGGCAACCTTTCGCTCGGTCGTTGCGGTCGTCTGGCCAGACGGTCCCGAGGTGACTGCCGAGGGCCGGCTTGAAGGAACCATCGCAACGCAAGCCCGTGGCAGCTCCGGCTTCGGATACGACCCGATCTTTGAGGTGGCCGGCAGAACACTTGCGGAGATCGGTCCCGAAATCAAAGACACCATGTCACATCGAGCCCTGGCGCTGAGGGCGCTGGCAGCACTCCTGGAAAAGACACGGTTCGACGACGACCCATTTGCATAGGCCCTTTGTCTAGGGTGACTGATCAACCGGGGGTCGAGGGCTGGTATGAAAAGTCCGACACGGCAGGGCTCCTACCTGCGCGGGGGAGTGTGGTTTCTTCACATCGGCCTTCCCTTGCTCGGGCTCTGGGTCCTCCTGGCTCGACCCGAGGTCGATGCCCACGTTCAGCACAATCCAACTCACTTTTGGCTGGTGGCCGGAGTTGCAGTTATCAATGTGGCGATCGCCAGTCGTATCTCGGCCGAGGCTGCTCGTCGTGACGACGCCCGCCTCTTGCTCGTATCGCTGGCCTTCCAGGTCAGCGCGGCCTTTATCGGACTTCATGCCCTCGCCACTCCTCAGGTCCTGCTGGCGGGCGGCAATATCGGCTTCGCCCTCGCCAGTCCGTTCGGACTGTTTTTGGCGTCCGTGGTGGTCGCGGTTTCGTCTCTGACCATCGGCGTAAGGTCCGCACGATTGATCGTCGCTCACCAAAGGGCGCTGCGCGGTTCGGTTGTCGGATCTGTGGTCCTCTGGGCTTTCCTGTCGCTCAACCGGCTGCCGCCGCTCTCCGGGCTCGCTCCGGAAGAACTTGCCGGCACCTGGCTGGTCTGGCTGGCGGGCGTCACAGTTGTCCTATTCGTCTTGAGCGCCTACCGCTACTTCCAGCTCTATCGCCGCCGGCCCTCGGCGGTGACCCTGGCGCTGATCACTGCCTTCGTGTTGCTGGCCGAGTCGATGGTGGCGGTGATCTTCTCCCGCGTCTGGCGGCTTTCTTGGTGGGAATGGCACGTCCTGGCCCTGGCGGGATTCGGATATGTCGGATACGCCGCCTACCTCCAGTACCGGAAGGAAGGCCGCTCGGCTGGCCTGTTCGACGCGGTGGTGCTGGGAGAGACGGTGGCCCGGGTCCGGGACGAATATCGCGACGCTCTGGAGCGAATGGTGGCGGCGATGTCTTCGACGGAAACGTCGGATCGAAGGAACGCGGCCGAACAGTTGGGTGAGGAGCTTGGTCTGGGTGGCATCCAGGTCGATTTCCTCTTTCAGGCCGCTGAAGCGGTCGCGGCAGAGCGCCGACACGGCGAGATGCTGGCTGCGCTGGTCGAGGTCGGAAGGCGAACCAAGGTCTCCGGCGAGGACCGAACTCTTGTCGAAGGAGCTGTAGAGACGATCGCTCGTGCCAGCGGATACGACATCCGCGTCTCGTTGGTCCGCCACCACGAGTGGCAGCCGATTGCGGTCCGATCGACCAACAACGACCCGTGGCCGCCGCCGGGCGTCGAGGAGGTGGTAGGAGTCGTGAGAGCACCGATCGAGATAAAAGGGGAGGTGGCAGGGGTACTCGAAGCACGCGGGACCGAGGAAATTCCACCAGCCGACCGGACCATTCTCGAGTCCTTGGCCGGACAGCTTTCCATCGCTCTGGAGAACCAGCGCCTCTATCGAGAGCTTCGTGGTTTGTTCGGGCGCTACACGTCACCGGAAGTCGCCACCGCCTTACTGAGCGGGGCCACCCGGCTCGAACTGGGCGGCTCCGTGGCGGAGGTAACGGTCCTATTCGCTGACCTCAAGGGGTTCACTTCGTTCAGCGAACGAGTTGCTCACCCCGAAGCCGTGGTTGATCTTCTTAATCGGTATCTCTCGGCCGCCGTTCCGGTGGTTCGCCAAGAAGGCGGGACGGTCGACAAGTTTGTCGGAGACGCCATGATGGCGCTGTTCAACACCCCGGTTCTTCAGGCCGACCACGCCTTGCGGGCGGCCCGGTCTGCCCTCGGAATGCAGGCTGCAGTGGCGAGCCTGGAGGAGGGATTGTCGTTCCGGATCGGTATCAACACTGGTTCGGTTCTAGTAGGCAATATCGGTAGCGAGGATCTTCGGAACTACACGGCGATCGGCGATGCGGTCAACGTCGCTTCGCGGTTGGAGACGATGGCCGAGCCGGGAGAGATCGTGGTCGGCCAGACGACGGCAGCCCTGATCCGGCACGTGGCCAAGCTGGAGCCGCTCGGCGAAATCGAAGTGAAGGGCCGGTCCGAGCCGGTCCTGGCCTATCGCCTTGTTGGGCTCAATGAGCCGGGTGCCTAGGTCGGGACCTTCTTAGAGGCCGCCGAGGAACCCAAAGAAAAATTCTTTCCAGCGATCAGCGGCATCGAAGTGCGGCCCGTGCCCGGAGCCCTCGAAGATCTCGATCCGAGTTGAGCCTCCATTGGCCGCGTACCCTTCGATGACGTCTCTGATCTGGGAAACCATCTTCTGGGGAGGGAAAACCTCGGGTCCCGGGTAGCCCGGGATCACTCCCATCTGACCGAGGGTTCCCATGTCCCAGGCGGATCCGTCGGCTATGACGATGTCGGCCGAACCGTGGGTCCACAGCACCGGCGGCTTCGGATCGATGTCGACGATTCCCGACCAGTCCGTGTACTTCCCGGAGAGGGCATTGATCGTGCCTCGCATACCCGGGGCCATGCCCGGCCAGTTCTCGGACGGGGTGAAGTCACCGGGGTAGCCGTCGTCACCGGTGGCCGACTTGAGGATCTCGGTCAGCAGGATCTCCTCACGTTCGGGCGATTCCCGATGCGTGGCGCTCCAGTATGAGCTATTCATCACATTCCGGGGAGAAAGCGGGGAGTCGCTGCTCCGGTCGCCATCGGCGATCCGTTGGGCGAACTCGGGGTTACCCGTCCCGCCTCCCGATCCGGCGTAGTCGGGGTAACAGGGTGTCCCATCATCCTTGATGCCACCGAACCCATAAGGGGAAACCGGGTCGATGAAAGTCAACGACGAAACGAGCGAAGGTCGATCGATTGCATACGACGCGATAGCGGCTCCCCCGGTTGACCATCCGACGAGGTGGACCGGCCCATCGATGCCAAGGGCGCGAATCAGCGAGTAGCTGTCGTCGGCCCAGTCGCCCAGACTCTGGTGGCGTCGATGGACTTGCGTTCGGTATCACCGAAGCCGCGCATGTCGGGCGCGACGAACCGGTATTGGCCCGGAGCACCGGACATGATGTGCTCGAAGAACCGGGCAGTTGCCAGGTTGCCGTGGATCATCACTATCGGGATGCCGTCCGCCGGCCCGCTCTCGAGGAACGCAACTTGAAGCCGGTCGGTGTCCACCGAACGACAGCTAACACCCGGTAAGTACGACATGTTTCCTTTCAGAGCGACTGCGATCGACGGTAGTTCCTGATTGAAGCCGGGGCGTCGATCGAAACCCCGGGATATCGGTGAAGTCCCTGCGACCTATGTGGGTGCATGGTTCCCGGTCAAAGGATTAACAACCTGCTCCCCGGAGGCCCGGTCGGTATTGTGGCCTGGTGAGCCCGTGTCTTATCGAGGACGCGTTCGAGCACCACGTATGGGCGACCCTGCGGTTGATCGATGTGTGCTTGTCGCTCAGCCAGGAGCAGTTGGAGACGACCGTCCCGGGCACCTACGGCTCGATCCTCGAGACACTTCGGCACTTCGTCGGGTCCGACTCCTGGTACCTGTTCACCATCAATGGTGTGACCGCTCCCTTCTCATCGACGAGGATCACATGGGCCTCCATGAACTCCGGGCTTCAATGGACACCAATGGCGCAGCCTGGTCGCGTCTGTTACAGCAGAACCTCGATCCGGACGCGGTTCTGAAAGAAGTCGACGAGGACGACGGATACCAGAAGCATGCACCGATCGGCATCCGACTCGCCCAGGCGCTCCACCACGGCACCGACCATCGGAGCCAGGTTTGCACCGCCCTCACAACTCTCGGTGTACAGCCGCCGGCCATCGATGCCTGGGACTTCGGACTTCAAAATGGCCGTGTCGTCGAGATCCAACCTTCGTCCTGATGAGTCTTGGCCTACCGCCGTCGAAGAGCCTCAGATAGGGAGCGGGACCTGTCACCTTCTTGTCTCGAGGCGGCACCAAGCGTAGAGGGCGTCATAGGCGAACAGCCCTTTGTCGAGCAGGCGGTAGTCATCAGCCTCGACTTCGAGGCCTCCGATTCCGACGGCGAGCAGCCCGGGCCCGAGTGGGTCGGTATCGAGGTCTTCTGGGATGTCGGCGGCGTGAACGATCCGGGCCAGCCTCGCCAGGGCCGGGTCCTCACCGAGTCCGAACTCGTCGATGAGGACCTCGAAGGTGCACTTGCGTTCCCGGTGAGTGAACTGGGCGCCTGGGGCGTCAAGGAGCGGCCGTCAAGCTCGGCCGCGGTCGCAAGAACCCGGTCGGAGGCGATGAAGACGATCTCGGCTTCGGGATCGATGAACCGGCGAATCAGCCATGGACATGCAATCCGGTCGGTCTTGGGGCGGGCACGCGTGATCCACTTCATTCGGTGGTCTCCTTCGTGATCGAAAGAGGGATGGTCCGAAACCAGCCCCACAGGGTGAGGTCGTAGAGGCTCTTTAGAGCGCCGGCGATGATGAATGGGGCTCCGGCGGCGATAGTGATGGCGGCTCCCGCGATCAACGGTCCGATTGGCCGGACGATGTATCGGGCAGTGTTGGTGTAGGCGATGGCGGCGGTCCTCTCCTCAGGTTCGACCAGGGTCAGGACATATGCCTGACGGGTAGGGACGTCCATTTGGGATAGAGCTGAACGGGCCACAAGAAGGCCAGCGGCAACCGGAAGATTGGGGGCGAAGGCGACCGCGGCCAGCAGCAAGTTGGAGGGGAGGTGGGTGAAAACCATGGTGTTGAGCAGGCCCCATCGACGGGCGATCATCGGTGCTGCCAGGAAAGAGAGGGTTTGGACGACTCCGATCGCAGCCAGCAGGGCTCCGACTGTGGCGGTGCTGGCATCGAATCGATCGATGAGCCAGAACGCGATGAAGGTCTGAACCACAAATCCTCCAGCGAAGGCGTCGACGGCGAATAATCCGGCAAGGCGGGTGACAGCCGGTCGTGACCGACCCAGGGGCGCGGCGCTGCGAGCACCTTTGGTGACCTCGACCGAGGTGCTCAATCGACGGGCCATCACAACCCCGGTGGCGCCGATCGGGATGAGGAGCAGGAACCACACGCGGTCGGCGGGAGCCTGGTCCCACACCCCCCTCGCGACTTGCGGGAGAGCCGCGGCGAGTGCTCCCAGCGATCCGGCTGCCGCGGCGATGGCGTTGTACCAGCCGAAGCCGGCAGC
Source organism: Acidimicrobiia bacterium (assembly GCA_031389635.1). Taxonomy (GTDB): domain Bacteria; phylum Actinomycetota; class Acidimicrobiia; order Spongiisociales; family ZC4RG35; genus DATEEG01. Next base: position 11,007 of record JANMST010000239.1, read on the forward strand.
CAGGGAGTCGGCTTTCAGGCGACCGGAGAGCATCGACAACTCCAGCGTCGTGAAGGGGCCCGACTCGATCACCTCGGCGGACAGGGCACCCGTCAGCGCTACCGCCACCAACACCCACATTGGGGCCGTACTGGCAAAGACCAGACCCGCGAGACCGAGAAACAAATACATCACCTGATAGCTGCGCCGACGCCCATAGCTGTCGGCCCAGCGGCCGATTGCCAGTTGGGCAATGACCGTGCCAGCCACGAGCGCCCCTAAAACCGTGCCTACGCTGATCGACGAGAGGCCGCGGGCGGCGAGTGTCGAAGCCAACAACACCGACCCGAACCCGTACCCGAAGGCTCGAACCGCCTGCGAGGCGAGCACCAACCGAATGTCAGTTTCAATCGACACGGTTCAAATCACTTCGGCAGGATTCCCGACAGATCCCAGACGCGCGGTGTCGCACACAAGGTGGAGCAACACCTCTGGTTTGGATCTCCTCAGCTGCCGCGAAACGAGCGTCGTCATCCATTCCGAGATACCGCTCCGTGATGGCCGCTCGCACCTCGCTCACGTCGCACTCGACCAGCTCGCTCATGCCATGCACCGGACTCCGCGGAACGGTCTGACGGCTTCGAACACCAGCAAAACGCATCGCCGATCGCGGGCCAGGTGGCCAACCTTGGGATCGCTTTTTGCGATCACCACGTCGAACAGTCCGTCGTTCCAGCGAAACCAAACCGGCGAGACGAATCGCCCCCGTCTTTCTATAGGTGGTCAGAACCGCAGGAGATGTAGCCTCCAGGAGCGAGCGCGCGTCTTCAATCGAGTTTCCAGTCACCTCTTTGAGGCTAGTTTCAAGCCCAGGTTCACGATCGAGGTGATGTTCGCCGGAACACTCATCGGAAGACTCCTTATGGTGCGGGCGGTGGGACTCGAACCCACATTGGGCGAACCCACCAGATCCTAAGGCGGCTGCTAGTCGTGTCCCTAGTGGCCGGTGATGTCGAATGGTGTGTTCCTGTACGTACTCTTGGTCCTCGCCCAGGCCTTTTGTGTTCTTCTGTGGCATCTGATATCCGCGTTGGCGTTAGCAATCGCGTTAGCAGATTCTGGTTCGTGTCGCCCCGGTTACTTGACCCGCAAGTACCGTGGCGACATGTCAGAGCACCTTGACAACCCCGCGGGCAGACTGTTCCTTTTTCTTACGACCCTGAAAAGTCAACAGCAAAACGCGAGCCTGCAAAATGTGTGGTCCGAGGTGCTTGGGACGACCGAATACAGCGATTTGCTCCGGCGGGCGACGCGGGTGATCCGCCTACCTGCCGAGATCAGGTCGGAGGTTGGGCATCTACCAGACCTCGTTCAAAAGACTGCCCTTCGCCATCTCTCAACAGTGGAGGCCGTCCTCGGGAACCTCTTTGCCCAGAATCTCGAATGGGCCAAGACTCAGTTGACCGAAACCGTTATGTATGGGCTGGAAACTGCTTCAGCCGCATTGTCGACCACTAGACCCCAGGCCATCCTTGAAGACGAGCAGCTCGAGCGATTCCGGCAGGATCTCGAAGAACTTCAACGGGAACTCGAAGGGAGTGATCTGCCAGGCACGATCCGAGATCAGCTCAACGTCGAAGTCCAGGGGCTGAAGGATTCGCTTCGCGATTTTTCAATCTCGGGTGCTCAAGGAGTAACTGAGTCCGCGAGGGCAACCTTGGGGGTCGCGACCACACTCGTGTTACGGGGCATTAAGAGCTCGACCGTGACGAAGGTCGCCGTGATTGCCCTGCGCGTTCTCCAGGGGGCGGATCTTCTTTCAGGGGTGCTCCAATTGCCCTCAGGCTTTGATGAGGTTTTCGGTGCACTCGAGTCGGGCGACCACCCAGCTTTCCGACTTCCTGAGATTGGACCAGCTCCAGCAAGCAAATAGCCCGCTAGGTCCGATCGTGAAACCAGACTCCGTGTCTGATGCTGCCAAAAACTCTTCGGGGCATGGGATTCCGCCTTAGATCCTGACAGCCCACAGGTCCGAAATTTGACCGTGCCGTCATGTGATTGGCCTGTTTCTCTCACCAATGGGTAGTCGCAGGTCGGGCCCGGCCATCACCGTCGGGCGACAGTCCGGTGAGCGACCCTTTACCCCGGGGGTTTCATGGCCGATGTGT
>JANMST010000254.1:0-7376 GCA_031389635.1 Acidimicrobiia bacterium
TATGCAGCTTGACCAGGAAAACTGGATGAGCAAGCTGGACAGTTCCCCTTGTTCCTGTTGACCGATCGCGAATATGGAATCATGCTATGCAAACACGCGGCTGATCCGCTTAAAGGCAGCGCCTTCGTTGAGCGTCGGCCCGATCAGTCGGTAGCTGCCGAGGCGACTGTGAATGTCATCGTCGGAACGGAACGAAAGGTCTCCACCGGCGACGGCAAGGGTCCCGTCAACGCCCTCGACCAGGCTCTCCGGGCTGCCCTCAGGGATACCTATCCGGAGGTGGATCAACTGCGTCTCACCGACTATCGGGTTCGAGTCCTCGACTCATCCGACGGCACCGGTGCCAGGGTCAGAGTCTTGATCGAGACCTCCGGGCCGGAGAGTTCCTGGAATACGATTGGGGTCCACGACAACGTAATCGAGGCCTCCTGGGAGGCCCTGCTCGAAGGTCTGGTCGTCGGTCTGCTCAGGAGCCAAGAATGGGTCAAAAAGACCTAAGGTCACAGGGAGTGGCGCCTTGCCACCGGTCGTGGTTTTGAGGTAGTGTGGGACCGCATGAACCTTGAACCAATATCGCTGGGAATTGGTTTGGTTATCGGGCTCCCAATTGGGTTTTTGATTCGGCGGCAAAGGGCGAAGAAAGCTGCTCAGGAAGGGATGCGCGACCTCAAAACGCGCCTCACTTCGCTTCATCTCCGCCTCGAGCGTTCGCAGAATGAGCTGACCGCCACCAAAGGGGTAGTCGCCAGACTTCTCGAAGAGCGTCACAAGACCCGCGACAGCGGACAGGACGGCTCCGGGGAAGCGTCTCCGCTGATGGTGGTGCTGACCGATGTCGATACCCATCAGTTGGCGAAAGTTCGTGGCATCGGCCCCAAACTCGCCGTGACCCTTGCCAGCTACGGGATCACCGATCTCGCCCGCCTCGCCGACGTGTCCGAGCGTGATCTGGGCGTGATCGAGACGAGCTCACCTTCCCTGGCAGAGCGGATGGTTCGGGAGCGGTGGAAGGAACAGGCCATCGAGCTGCTTCATGACCCCGACGAAACCCCGGGCGACTATTCCCAGATCGATGAGGCTCAAACTGACGGGTACAACTTTGCGAAGTTCAGAGGGCCTGATCAGGAGCAGGCCCTCAATGGATCCTCGAACTGAACGGGGATCCTCGAGCTGAACGGGGATCCTCGAACTGATCGTCTAATCCTCGTCGAGTCCGAGTAGCTGTCGCATCATCCGGGCAGTGGCACCCCACAAGATTTCACCGTCGAGGTCGTAGAACCAGACCTGGCGGCCCTGCCACAGTTCGAATCGCCAGCGCTCGGGCTTGGCGAGATCCACCAGGCGGGGCTCTAGCACCATCGCCACCTCTCGCTCGGATGGGACCAGCGCCGGAATCCCGGGCAGCCGGCCAACCACCGGGACAACCAGCAACGAGAACTCGACGGTATGGATGGCCGGGAGGAAGCCCAGGACCTCGACATCGCTGGCCGGTATGCCCACCTCCTCGTATGCCTCTCGAAGGGCTGTATCGATCGGACCGGAGTCACCCGGATCGGGGCGACCGCCAGGGAAGGCGATGTGGCCGGCGTGGGTCGGCATTGTGTCGGGACGTTTGGTGAGAACCACTCTGATGTCACCGGCCGCGTCCTCGTAAAGAGGTACCAGCACTGCCGCCAGCGGTATGTCCCCGGGAGGCGGAGAGTCGGTGATCACATGCAAGCTTTCCCACATCGGGCCACGTTATAGGCTGACGATCGCATGCCTTCGGACCGCCTGCTGACCGAACGACTCATCCTCCGACGCTTCAACCGACGGGACGTCGGTCCATTGGCCGAGGCCGTCCATGACTCCTTGGCCGCCCTCAACGAATGGCTGCCGTGGGCCCATCCCGGCTATCGACGGGAGGATGCCGCCAACTACGTGCGTGACAGTCTCGAGGCCTGGAAGGACGGTAGGGCACATGACTACGCCATCCGGCGCAAGAACGACATCCGTCGGCATCTGGGGAACATCTCGATCTGGCCCGTGTCACGATTGACCCGGACAGGAGAGATCGGTTATTGGATTCGCTCCGACGACACCGCCAAGGGCCTAGCTACCGAGGCGACGGCGGCGGTCGTGAGGGTGGGTTTCGAAGACCTCGGCTATCACAAGCTGATCCTGCGGATCGCGATCGGCAACAAGCCCTCGGAAAGGGTCGCCGAAAAGCTGGGCTTCAGCCGGGAAGGAGTGCTGCGGGAAGAACTTCTCATTCGTGGTCGCTGGGTCGACCACACCCTGTTCTCGATGCTCGACCGCGAGTACCCGGAAGGAACCGGGGCCTGAGGAAGCCTCAAGCCCGGAGCCATCGTCTCACGTCTCACGTCCCACGTCTCACGTCTCACGTCTCACGTCTCACGTCCCCACGTTTCACGTTCCGTACGTGAGACTTGAGACTTGAGGCGTCCCCAACCCGACACACGGTGAAGCCTCACCATCGCGGCCCGATACTCAGGCGTTCCGTTAGCCTGTGAAGCAGTGAGCTTCATCGTTACATGTAGGGGTGTTCGAGGTTCGGTCCCGGTCAGCGGTTCCCAATACCAGCGGTATGGCGGGGCCACCACCTGTTTCGAAATCGACCTGGAGGCAGACCACAGGCTTCTAGTCGACGCCGGCACCGGTGCCCTCTCTATCAACTCGGATCTGTCTTCCGGGCCCCGCCACTTCACCATCCTTCTGACCCACCTCCATTGGGATCACACCCTCGCCCTGCCATTCTTCGCCCCGCTCTATCAGGCCCAGAACGAGTTCGACTTCTACGGACACATGTCAGGGGAATTGACCATCGATGACGCGTTGGAGGCGGTGATGCAGCCGCCGTGGTTTCCGGTGTCGTTTCGATCGGCCCCATCGACGAAGCGGTTCCACCACCTCGCCGGTGATCCCTTCACCGTCGAAGACATCTCCATTACGTACGACCGCCTCTACCACCCGCAAGGGGTCACCGGATACAGACTCGAGCGCGACGGGGTCGTTCTGGTCGTTGCTACCGATGTCGAACACGGCGACAGGGACAGCGATCGGGCCGTGCGGGAGTTGGCCGCTAACGCCGATGTGCTGATTTACGACGCTCAGTACTACCCGCAGGAGTACCGGGAGAGCAAGGTCGGGTGGGGACACAGCACCTGGCAGGCCGCCGTCGACGTGGCCCGCGAGGCCTCGGTGGAGCGTTTGATCCTGACCAGTCACGATCCCGGGCGAGCCGACGATGAGATCGACGCCATGGTGGCTCTGGCTCGGGAGCACTTCCCCAACACCGAGGCCGCCGCCGAGGGCATGAAGTTCGAGGTGGGCTAGTCCAACAAACCCGGTTTAGCCGCCGCTGGCCAGGACCCGCGAGGCCTCGCCGAAGATCGTGGCGATGGCCGGGAACACTCCGACCAGGACGGTCAACACTCCGGCGATTGCCAGGGCCAGGCGCAGCGAACCGGCCGGGACCGCTTCGCGATCGCCCAGGGACGCTGCTGGGGGCTCATCCAGCCAGATCGACTTGATGACGCGGGCGTAGTAGTAGAAGGCGATGACGGTGTTGACCGCCGCAATCACGGCCAACACGACCGTCGCCGTGCCCCCGGCGATAATCACCGACCGGAACATCACGAACTTGGCAAACCAACCGGCCAGCGGAGGTATGCCCGCCAGCGAGAAGAAGAAGATTGCCGCCAGCACTCCCAGTTTGGGGTCGTAGGAGCCGAGGCCCGCCCACCCGCTGATGTCGCCGGTTCCGGTCCTTCGAGAGGCGGCAATGACCACGGCGAAAGCACCGAGGTTCATCACCGCGAAGATGACGAGATAAATCACCGTTGCCGAGAATGCGTCGGTCAGGTCGGTGCCGGCAACTCCGGCGGCCGCGAACGGGACCAGCATGAACCCTGCCTGGGCGATCGAGGAGTAGGCGAGCAGGCGGACGATGTTTGTCTGTCGCAGGGCGGAGAGGTTGCCGACGATCATCGAAGCGGCAGCCATGATCCACAGGGCCGGCGCCCACACCGCCGAGGCTCCGGGCACAGCCTGGTAGAGGACGATCAACATGGCGACGAACCCGGCTGCTTTGGAGTTGACAGACAGATACGCCGTGACCGGGGTCGGCGAACCCTCGTAGGTATCCGGCGCCCACGAGTGGAATGGCACTGCCGAGACCTTGAATCCGAAGCCAGCCAGCATGAGGATGATCGCCAGGCCGAGGGCAGGTTCTGAGGCCAGACCCGGATCGGCCACCGCCGCCCTGATGTCTTCGAAGAGAACCGAACCGGTCAGGCCGTAGACCAGGGACATGCCGTAGAGAAGCAAGGCGGCCGACAACACCCCGATGATGTAGTACTTCAACGACGCCTCGTTGGACTTGACGTCGCCCTTGCGCCAACCGGCCAGGAGGAACAGAGGGGCCGTGGTCAACTCAAGCCCGATGAACAGCACGATCAGGTCGCGCGATGAGGCCATCACCATCGAACCGAGCAGCGAACAGAGGATCAGAAAGTAGTACTCACCCTGATAGAAGCGGTCACGCTCGATGTAGGACACTGACAGGAGGAGGACGAGATAGGCCGACAGGACGAATATCGCCTTGAGCACCAGTGCGAAGGTGTCGACGGTGAATGATCCATCGAACATCGCCCGGGTGGTGCCGTCGACGGCCATCACCAACAGGGGGATCGCCGCCATCGAGACGCCGAACACCGCGACCACCGCCGTGATGTACTTCAACGGCCGCGGCAACAACAGGTCGAGCACCAGCACCCCGAGGATGGCGACGACCACCACCAGTTCGGGGGCAAGGGCCAGATAGTCGATCTCGAATCCCACCGATCAGCCTCCGAACACTCTGGTCAGGGCGGCCGTGGCGTCAGTGGCGAAAGTCCCCGAGACGAGGTCGACTACGGCGTCGGTGGTGGCCCCGAAGATGATCTTGGGAAAGACCCCGACGGCGACGATGAGGATGATCAGGGGAACCCAGGCGGCCAGTTCGAAGCGGTCGACATCATGGAATTGATGCCCTTCCCACTCGACGCTGGGTTCGCCCAGATTGACCTTCTGGAGCATCCACAGCATGTAGCCGGCTGTCAGCACCGTGCCGACGGCACCCAGCACCATTGCCGTCCTGAACAGCGTCAACGGCAGGCCTGCGGCCGGGTTATAGGCACCCAGCAAGGACATGAATTCGCCCCAGAAGCCCGCCAGGCCGGGCAGGCCCAGCGAGGCAAACGCGGTGAACGCCAGGATGCTGCCGAGGATCGGCATCAGTTTGAGGTTGCCCCCGAGGCGGGCCATCTCCCTCGTGTGATAGCGATGGGACATCGACCCGGCCAGAAAGAAGAGCAGGCCGGTTATCAATCCGTGCGCCACCATTCCGATGATCGCGGCGTTGATCCCGATGTCGGTGAGAGTGGAGATACCAAGCATGACGAAGCCCATGTGCCCGACCGACGAGAAGGCGATCAGGCGTTTCATGTCGGTCTGGGCAAGACAGGCCAAAGAGCCGTAGATGATTCCGATCACAGACAGAACCGCGATCGTCGGCGCCCAATCATGGGCCGCCTCAGGCAGAACCGGCAAGGCGATGCGGATGAAGCCATAGGAACCGAGTTTCAGCATGACGGCCGCCAACAGGACCGAGCCAACCGTCGGTGCGGCGGTATGGGCGTCGGGCAGCCAGGTGTGCAGCGGCCACATCGGAACCTTGACCGCGAAACCGAGGAACATGGCTCCGAAGACCAGCCACCCGAAGCGTCCGGCGAACACCTCGGGGGTGTTAGCCGAAATGTCGATCAGTGCAGGTATGTCGAAGGTCCGACCCTGACCGGCCAGATCCGACCGAAAGTACAACGCCAGAAAGCCCAGCAGCATGAACGCCGAACCGAACAGGGTGAAGAGGAAGAACTTGATGGCCGCATAGAGGCGGGTCTCCGTCTCCCTCGAGAAACCGGGGATCTTGCGAACGGTCTTGTCACCCCAGATCCCGATCATGAAGTACATCGGGAGCAGCACGATCTCGAAGAAGATGAAGAAAAGCACCAGGTCGAGCGCGGCGAAAGTGCCGTTCATTCCGGTGGCGAGGAGCAACATCAGGATCAGGAATGCCTTGGGATTTCGAGGCTCCTCCCAGTGGTTCCATGAATAGATCACCGACAGAACCACGATGAAGGTCGAGAGGATCAGGAGAGGAAGGCTGATCCCATCGATGCCGACGTGATAGTTGGCGTTGATCGCACTGATCCACGAATGACTGACTTCAAACTGGTACGCCGACGCGCTGGAGTAGTCGAAATTGAACGCGAGCACCACGGAGAGCACAAAAGTGGCTACGGCCACCAATGCCCCGAGGCGTTTGACGGCGGTCTCGTTCGACTTGGGAATGGCAGCCATCAACAGCGCCCCGAGGACGGGGAGGAACACCACGACGGTGAGTCCCCATTCGTTCAACAGTTCCATCGGTATCAGTCCCTCTCCTATCGGAAAACTACGACCGCAAGTACCAGTGCCAGGGCCCCAACCACGACTCCGCCCGCATACTGCTGGACCCGTCCGGTCTGAAGACGCCGCAATGCCGAACCGGTCGCGTCAGCGGTTGCGGCTAGTGCCCCGATGATGCCGTCGATGCCACCCTGGTCGAGTCGCTTGTAGACGAACCTCGACAGCACCATTGTCACCGCCGCTACACCATTGACGATTCCATCGATCACGTAGGTATTGATCCAGTTGACGCCGCCAGCGATTGGGCCCTTGATCGGCTGGACGATCCCGACCCAGTAGAGATCGTCGAGGAAGTATTTGCGTTTCAGGATCGGATAGAGGACCGGGATATGGAAGCGATCCCGCTCAGCCTGGGTCCGCCGGTCCGGATAGAAGACGAAGTAGGCAAGGAGGATTCCGACGACTGCAGCGATCAGGCCGGGGATCAGCGCCGCCATGTCGAATGAGGTGGGAGCCTCTTCGGGATGGAACACCGCCCTCTCCTCGACCCAGTGATGGAATCCGGTGAAGACACCGGGAATGTTCACCCACCCGGCGGCGACGGCTCCGATCGACAGGATGACCAGCGGGGTGGTCATCAACCGGGGCGATTCGTGGGGATGGCCATGTCCCAGGTAGGTCCCGTGGAAAGTCAGGAAGATCATGCGGAACGTGTAGAAGGCGGTGATCATCGCGGCAGCAGCGCTGAGCCAGAACACGATCTCGGCGTCGGCGTGGTTGAAGGTCGCCAGGATCTCATCCTTCGAGAAGAACCCGGCCAGCGGGGGGATCCCCGAGAGGGCCAGGGCACCGATCAGCATCGTCCGGTAGGTCACCGGCATGTGCTTTTTGAGGCCGCCCATGTCGGACATGCTGTTGGAATGGAC
>JANMST010000266.1:0-21661 GCA_031389635.1 Acidimicrobiia bacterium
ATCGAAGACGAGTTCCGAGCCCAGCGCCAGTACCAGGCCTACCTGGAACCCCGAGGGGTCGTGGCTCTCTATGAAGCGGGTCGCTATACGATCCACCTTTCCCACCAATTCCCGTTCAACGTCCGTGACCGGCTGGCGCAAGCACTCGGTGTCACCGCTTCGGCAATCAGGGTGGTCGGACATCACCTTGGAGGCGGATTCGGAGCCAAGCTCGACATCACGATCGAGCCCTATGCCGCCCTGCTCGCGAAACGGACCGGTCGACCGGTGAGGCTGGTGCTCGACCGGACCACCGACCTCATCACCGCCCCGTGCCGTGAGGACGCCATCATCCGGCTTCGGTCCGGGGTGACCACCAAGGGCCGGATCGTGGCCCGGGAAATGAACGTCCTGTTGGACGCCGGGGCCGCCGCCACCGACGCCCCCTACCTGTGCTCCATACCCTTCCTGCTCGCCGGCGCCCCCTACCGGGTTGGTCCCACACGGGTGGTCTCACGGGCCGTGTACACCAACACCGCACCGACCGGCGCCTTCCGTGGCGTGAGTGGCACCCACACGGTGTTCGCCCTCGAGCAGCACACCGATCACATCGCCGACAGCCTCGGCATCGATCGGCGTGATTTCCGTCTGCGGAGCCTCATGTCGAACGGCGACCGGCTTCTCAACGGCCAGACCCTCGACGACCTTTCGATTCTGCGGGAGGCATTCGACACGATGGAAGCCGCGGCCCCCTGGGCAAGCCTCGGGCGCGAAGATCACCGGGGTGTTGGCATTGCTTCGTGTGTGTGGCTCACCAACCCGATGCCCGGATCGGCCACCGTCAAACTGAACGAAGACGGAACCGTGGGTGTCATCACCGGGGCCACTGAGAACGGCTCGGGTGCCCTGGCGATGGGCGTCGCTCAGGTGGCGGCCGAGGAACTGGGGATCAGCGTCGATCGTGTAATCGTCTCGCTCCCCGACACCGACACCTCCGCTTACGATGCCGGATCCCAGGGCTCCCGCACCACCCATGTGGTCGGCCGGGCCGTCCGGGAGGCGGCGGCCGAAATACGACGCCAGATCTTCGACGTCGCTGCCGACCTGCTGGAAGCCGGTGTCGAGGACCTCGAGATCGTCGACGGAGCCGTTGGCGTGAAAGGGGTGGCATCGTCGCGGATCCCCCTGGCCGAGGTGGCCACGACCGCCACCTTCTCCCGGGGCCCGATCGCCGCAACCGGACGGTCGATCACTCCCCAGCCACAGTACGACCCCACGTGTGCTTCGGGACTGCTGTTCCCCACCATGCCCACCCCTACGTATCACGTCCATGTGGCTGAGGTGGAGGTGGATCCGGTTACCGGCAACGTCGACGTTCTCCGCTACCTGGTCGTCCAGGAAGTGGGAAAGGCGATCAACCCGGCCGGCGTGTATGGACAGATCCAGGGGGGTGTCGCCCAGGGCCTCGGTTATGCCCTATACGAAGGTCTCGCGGTGGGCGAGGACGGCCGATACCGCCAACGCACCCTTGAGACCTACCGCCTCCCGGTCGCCCTCGACGTCCCTCGAGTCGAGGCGCACCTCCTCGAGCATGCCGATGCCCTAGGACCGTACGGGGCGAAGGGCGTCGCAGAACCGCCCGTCGTTCCGGTTGCCGCCGTCATCGCGTCAGCGGTCTCTCACGCCGTCGGCGCCCCTATCACCCGGATCCCGATCACCCCCGAGGATGTCCTCGACGCCCTCGAGCGCTCTAAGGCCTGATGGCACTCCACGTCGGCATCGACGTCGGCGGTACCAACACCGATGCAGTGGCCATGGAGGGCACGAAGGTGATCGCCGTCCACAAAACCCCGACCACGCCCGACGTCACCGGGGGCATCCAGACTGCACTAGGTCGGCTCCTGTCCGATCTCGCCGCCAGGGGATCGGACATCGCAGCCGTGATGATCGGAACCACTCATTTCACCAACGCCGTCGTCGAAGGCAAGGACCTCCTCCCGACCGGGGTGGTTCGGTTGTGCGGTCCGGCGACCCGGGCCCTGCCCCCCACAATCGACTGGCCCGAGCGACTCGCCGCGATGGTCGGTAACGCCATCTTCCTGTGCCAGGGCGGCCAAGAATACGACGGACGAAAGATCGCCGACATCGACGAGCACGAGTTGCTCGCCGTGGCCGGGGAGATGGCCCACCTGGGGATCAAGACCGTCGCCATCACCTCCGTCTTCTCACCGGTCGACGATGCGATGGAACGCCGGGCAGCCGAAATCATGTCCACGGTGCTTCCCGGCGCGGGCTTCACCCTGTCGAGCGAGATCGGACGCATCGGCCTTCTCGAACGGGAGAACGCCGCCATCGTCAATGCGTGCCTGTTGGGACTGGCCGACCGGATCATCTCCGGCTTGTCGGACGCGGTGGCCCGGTTCGGAATCAAAGCCCCGGTGTATCTCAGCCAGAACGACGGCACCCTCATGAGCGCCGCCTATACCAATCGCTACCCGGTCGCCACCTTCGCCTCGGGCCCCACCAACTCGATGCGAGGAGCTGCCCACCTCTCGGGCCAGACGGACTGCGCGGTCATCGACATCGGAGGGACCACGTCTGACATCGGCATTCTTCATCACGGTTTCCCACGGGAGGCGTCGATGGCAGTTTCGATCGGTGGAGTTCGCACCAACTTCCGAATGCCCGACGTGCTCTCGATCGGCATTGGAGGAGGCAGCATCGTCCGGACCGACCCCGACCTGACGGTCGGACCCGACTCGGTCGGTTACCACCTGACCGAGCGGGCACTCGTATTTGGCGGAAACGTGCTCACCTCTACCGACGTGGCGGTGGCGGCGGGTCTCGCCGCGATAGGGAACCCCGAGCTCGTTGCCCACCTAGACCTCGGCATGGTCACCGACGTCATCGCCCTGATCTCCGATACGCTCGGCGACGCTCTCGACCGAATGAAGACCGCTCCCGAGCCCATCCCAGTCGTGCTGGTGGGGGGTGGAAGCGTTCTTGTAGGAGACTCGCTGCCCGGAGCCTCGGACGTGATCCGGCCCGGCCACTTCGCCGTGGCTAACGCGATCGGCGCCGGCATCGCCCAAGTGGGAGGGCAGGTCGACCGGGTCGTGTCCCTCGATGAGACAACTCGCGAACGGGCCTTGAACGCTGCCCGCGCCGATGCCGCCGAACGGTGCCGTGTGGCCGGGGCCGACCCCGCAACGGTGCGGATCGTGGAGGTCGACGATGTGCCGCTCGCCTACCTGCCCTCCAATGCGGTTCGGATCCGGGTGAAGGCGGTAGGAGATCTCCGGATCGGGGAGGACCATGCGGGTCATCACTGAGGACCGCTTGGAGGCCCTCGCGATCGGTGCCGCCGTCCTCGGTACCGGTGGCGGCGGGGACCCATACATCGGCAAGCTCATGGCCAGGCGGGCGATCCAGACCCACGGACCGGTGCCTGTGTTGGACCTGACAGAGGTGCCCGACGACGCCGTGTGCGTCATGTCGGCCGTCATGGGGGCACCGACGGTGCTGGTCGAGAAGCTCCCGGGTGGCGAGGAGCAGCTCCGAGCGTTTCATCTTCTCGAGGAGCACCTGAACCGGAAGGTGACTCATGTCATGTGCGCCGAGGTGGGGGGCCTCAACTCCACCCTTCCGATCGTGGCGGCAGCCATCACCGGATTGCCACTTGTCGACTGTGACGCGATGGGTCGAGCGTTCCCCGAGATCCAAATGAGCACACCCACCTTGTACGGGATCAAGGCCGCTCCAATGGCCCTGGCCGACGACAAGGGAAACACCGTGATCATCGACGCCATCGACAACCCATGGACCGAGCGCTTAGCTCGGTCCGTCACGATCGACATGGGTGCGACTGCCTTCATCGCCTTGTTCGCCCAGTCCGGGACTCAGATTAAGGAGTCGATGATCGGGGGAACCCTCCGACTGGCCGAGGCGATCGGCGACGCGGTGCTCATCGCACGACGGGACAAGACCAACCCGATCGCCGCCGTGCTCTCGGCAACGGGGGGATTCCGGTTGTTCGAAGGCAAAATCACGGATGTCGAACGGCGCACCGTCTCGGGATTCGCCCGGGGTCGCGTCACGATGGACGGGACCGGTCCCGACCAGACCGCCACCATCGACATCCAGTTCCAAAACGAGAACCTGGTCGCGATTCGAAATGGCGACGTTGTGGCCACCGTGCCTGACCTCATCACCCTCCTCGAAGCAGATTCGGGCGAGCCGATCACCACCGAGGAGCTGCGGTATGGGTTCCGAGCAGTAGTCGTAGGGTTGCCCTGCGACCAACGCTGGCGCACCCCGGCAGGTCTCGACTTGGTCGGACCCCGCTACTTCGGCCACGACGTCGAATACGTGCCTGTCGAGGTGTTGGCCCAGCGGAGGCCGAGATGAGCGAGCAGTATTTGACAGGCAAGACCGCCCTGGTTACGGGTTCATCCCGCAACCTCGGGGCCGCTACCGCCCAGGCTTTGGCCTCTCATGGAGCCCGGGTGGTGGTCACCTACCACCGCTCGCCGACAGAGGGCCACTCGCTGGTCGAAGCGTTACGAGCCGACACAGGACTTGATCACATCCTGGTCGAGGGCGACATCGCAACTTCGGCGGGAACCCGAGACCTGGTCGACCGGGCTTTGGCCCAGGTGGGCCGGATCGACATCCTCGTGAACAACGCCGGTCCCTTCGTCATGGAGCCCTTCGCCGAACTGGCCCTGACCGAGTTCGAGCGCATCTGGAGCGCCAATGTGAAAGCGGCTCATGTTGCGACCCAGGCGGTCGTGCCGGGGATGCGGCAAGGTGGATGGGGACGAATCATCAACGTATCCGCCGGATCTGCCTACATCCGCAACCACTCGATTTACACCCTCGCCAAGGCGGCCATAATCACGTTCACGGAGGAACTGGCTCTCGAACTGGCTCCGCTGATCACGGTCAACGCCATCGCCCCCGGCCAGATCGCCGAGAGCGCCGAGGACATCGCCGAGTTCGACCCGAGCTTCGTAGAGCGAGCGATCGAATGGACCCCGGCAGGTCGACTCGTCCGGCGCCCAGAGGTTGCCGAGATCGTCGCCGAGATGTGCGGCCCCCGATTTGACATGGTCACCGGGGTCACCATCCCCATCGACGGAGGTTGGAGACTGCCGAGGTTCTGAAGCCGAGCGCAGCTAAAGGATCGTGGGACCGAAGCGTCCTAGTCGAGTTCGCACTATGTTCTCGCGACCTCCCCTTCTCGGCCCGCAGGGTGAGGGCGAGGAGATTCGTCAGCGGGCTGGGAGATCTGACATGTTGCACGGTTTGCCGGGAATGCCGGAGATCACCCTTGAGAGCGATGTTCCCGCGACGATGCGCGATGGCACGATATTGCGCGCGGACGTTTACCGGCCGCGGTCCTCGGCCGATCTCCCTGTGCTGCTCATGAGGTTGCCCTACGACAAGCGAGCGGCAGCATCGGGCTTTGGTCAAGCCCACCCCGCCTGGTACGCACGCCAGGGATACATCGTGGTTATCCAGGACACCCGAGGTCGGGGCCAGTCAGACGGCGAGTTCTACCCCTGGCGCGACGAGCAGGCTGACGGGTATGACACTGTCGAATGGGCGGCGGGCCTTCCCGGAACCACCGGCCGGATCGGGATGTTCGGCTTTTCCTACGTTGGGGCCACACAACTTCTGGCGGCCGTGGAACGACCGCCCCATCTCGCGACCATCGTTCCCGGGTTCACCGCTTCGCAGTACTACGAAGGGTGGACCTACAACGGCGGCGCGCTGGCGCTGGCCTTCGCCGCATATTGGTCAAATTTCCTGGCGATGGAGACGGCCTCCCGAGCGGCTGACCTCACCACCTTCTCGGGGCTGGGCGCCTCTCTCGGAGCGGCGGCCAATTGGTTCTGGCATCTTCCGCTGGCCGAGTATCCGCCCTTGATCGACACGTCGGCTTCCTATTTCTACGATTGGCTCGCTCATCCAACCTACGACGAATACTGGAGCCGTTGGAGCATCGACGAGGACTATGAACGGATCATGGTTCCGGCGATGCACATTGGTGGTTGGTACGACATCTTCATCTCCGGAACGATCAAGAACTTCCTGGGGTTGCGAGACACTTCGGGAACCGCGACCGCCCGTGCTGGCCAAAAGCTCCTCGTTGGTCCGTGGACTCACATGCCGTGGACCCCATTGGGAGCCAGCGAGGCCGAACCACCTACTGCCAACTATGTAGACGAATGGCAAGTCCGTTGGTTCGACCAGTTCCTAAAGGGAAACGACACAGGCGTGCTCGACCATCCAGTCACTATCCACCTTTGGAATGGCGGCTGGCGTGACTACGACGGCTGGCCGCCTTCCTCTTCGATCAAAGAGGACTGGTTCATCCACAGCGACGGCCGAGCCAACTCCAAATTCGGCGATGGCACTTTGTCGCGCCAGGCGCCGGCCGACGAGCCACCCGATGTGTTTCTCTACGACCCCACCCTCCCAACTCCGAGCTTAGGTGGACATTCGTGCTGTTTCGACACCATCACTCCCATGGGACCAGCCGATCAGCACCAGGCCGAGGTATCGAAAATGATGCTCGTCTATACCTCTGCTCCCCTCCAGAAGGCGATGAATTTGGTAGGTGATGTTGAAGTCGTTCTCTTTGCAGCCTCCACTGCCCCAGACACGGACTTCACTGCACGGCTCTGCACGGTCGATCCCGAGGGCCGTTCTACAAATCTCGTCGAAGGGATCATCCGTGGGCGTCACCGCGAATCGTTCACTAAGGCACGTCTGATGACACCGGGTGATGTATACGAGTTTCACATCGAACTCGGGCCCGTAGGTGCATACATCCCGGCCGGGTGGCGGCTCCGCCTCGACATTGCCAGTTCCGACTTTCCGCAATGGGATCGAAACCTCAACACCGGCGGGCCGCCGTTCACAGAGAACATACTTGCCGCCAGGCTTGCTACCCAGACCGTGCTTCACAACCGGATGCATCCCACTCGAGTAAGCCTTTCCTTCGTCAGCTGAAAGGCGCCACATGCGGATCGGCGTCGCCTCCGTGATGCAGGAAACGAATACCTTCTCGGTCAGGCCATGCCGTTGGGAGGACTTCACGACAGCCGTTGGCGAGGAGGCAGCCCGCCGGTTGCAGGGAACAAACAGCGAGTTCGCTGGGGCGCTAGAGGCGCTGGCGGAACTCGGAGTTGAGGCTGTACCAATCTTCTACGCGTGGGCGCTGCCTTCAGGCCGCGTCGAAAGCGAAGCGTTCCGGCGCCTGGACAACGAACTCGCCCGGTTGCTGGCTGGCGCTGGTCCACTTGACGGGCTGGTTTTGTCCCTGCATGGCGCAATGGCCACCGAAGATGTCGATGATGCTGACCTAGCCCTAATCCATGGCTGTCGACGGGTCCTCGGCGAGCGACCGATCGCAGTCTGTTTGGATCTGCACGCCAACGTCACGGCCGGGATGATCGAGGCAGCCAGCCTCCTGATCGGCTACCGAACCGACCCCCACGTCGATATGGCCGAAACGGGCCAGAGAATCGCCCGTCTGCTGGTAGCGCTCGTGGAGGGAAGAGTGACTCCGACTTTCGCGCTGGCAAAACGCGCCATGATCGTTCCGGCCGAGGCTATGAACACCTCGACCGGAGTCCTGGCCGGGATTCGGCAGGAGGCTGACCTGCTTGAAAACCTGCTCGATGTTTCGCTGTTCCCCGTTCAACCGTGGCTTGATGTGCCAGAGCACGGCATCGGCGTTGTAGCGACCTCAGATGGCGATCCCCAAGCGGCCATCGATGCCGTCGAATCACTTGCCGACGAGATCTGGAATCAACGGGAGCGGTTCGCCGTCCCGCGCCTGGTGACGCCCGTGAAAGCGTACGAATTGGCCAGGACCAGTTCTGTACGCCCATTCCTGGTCGCGGAATCGGCCGATGCCCCGACTGCAGGGGCGGTCGGGGACAGCCCGGCGATGGTCGAGGCTGCTTTAAGGTATGGGGAAGGACTGAAGACATTGCTGACCCTGGTAGACCCCCCGGCAGTGGCGCGGTGCCATAGGTCCGGAGCAGGAGCGAAGACAAATACCACAGTTGGGGCGGCAATTGACCAGCGGTATTGGCGCCCCGTACCTCTCGAGGGGACTGTTGAGCGCGTCGGGGCCGGAGAGTTCAAACTCGAAGGGGTGGGTTACCACGGGCTTGAAGTATCAATGGGGAGATGGGCGGTCATACGCTCGCGCTTTGTCACCGTTCTCGTGACCGAGCGAACAGTCATGAGCTCCGATCCTTCGTGTTTTCGCCACGCCGGCCTCGATCCCTACGACACGGATGTGTTGGTTGTCAAGTCATGTAGCGACTTCCGCCCGAACTATCCGAAGTCGGAGGAAGAGGCGGTGACGCTCGACGTGCCGGGAGCCGCCACCCCTCGACTCGACCGCTTGGAGTTCAAGCATGGACATATGTGGACGCCGACCGGCTCTGCGGCTTTCCCCGAGCTGTGATCGCCGATCTCTTACCAAGTACCGTCTCACAAGCGTTGGAGGTTCGAAATGAGATTTGCGGTTGCCCGGTCTCACGGAAGAACGGGCCTGTGGATCAAGTCGGGTGACGGCTTCGTCGACCTGGCTGAGGCGGCCGCCGCTGTACCACGGTTGGCTGGTCTGCGTGATGTTGGTGATTTGTTGGCGGCCGGCGAGAAAGCGATGCGGGAAGTGGCCGATCTCACCTCCGGGCGTGGGGGAGTGCCGCTCGACGAACTCGATCTGTTGGCGCCGGTTCTCAACCCGCACGCGTTTGTCTGCGTCGGAAGAAACTACCTCGAGCACATCAAGGAAGGGGCAGTCGACCTTCCTTCCTACCCGTATCTGTTTTCCAAGTTTTCCAACGCTTTGAACGGGCATCTTCAGCCGGTGCGACACCACGACATCACGGAAAGCCTCGATTACGAGGGAGAGCTGGCGGTCGTGATCGGAAGCGCCGCCCACCGCTTGCCCGCCGATCGGGCTATGGAGGCTGTGGCGGGTTACACTATTCTCAACGATGTGAGCGGTCGCGACCTCCAGAACCAGGACGCGCAATGGATCAGGGGCAAATCGCTTGACACTTGGGCACCACTCGGTCCGGTTTTTGTGACGGCAGACGAGATACCCGACCCGTATTCCCTGCGGATCGAGACCCGGGTCAACGGGGAGCTTCGCCAGGACGCGCCAGTCTCCGACATGATCTTCAAGATCCCAGAGCTGATCGCCTTCATCACCCAAGGAATCACTCTCCAGCCCGGAGATTTGATTGCGACGGGAACTCCTTCAGGCGTCGGACTGGGCTTTGATCCCCCCAAGTGGCTGAAGGTGGACGACCGCGTCGACATCACCATCGAGCCGATCGGCACCCTTTCCAGCATCGTCAGTTGATCCGTATCGCGTTTGTCACCGATAGGCGATGAGGCGGCGGGCCGCCTCGACGATCTCGGCCACCTCGGGAACAACGGCCCGCTCGAGCGGCGGGCTAAAGGGAATAGGAGAGGACCGCGCTCCGACGCGGAGCACCGGGGCCGCGAGATCACCCCAAAGGCGTTCGGTCAACGATGCCGCCACCTCGGCTCCGAATCCACCAAAGGTCCATGCTTCGTGAGCCACCAGCGCCCGCTTGGTCCGTCCGACCGATGTGGCGAGCGCCTCGAAATCGAGCGGCACCAAGGATCGCAGGTCGACGAGCTCGGCCTCGATGCCATCCTCCTGAGCCAATACTTCGCACGCCGCTTCGGCATGGACTGTCATGATCGAATAGGCGACGATCGTGAGGTCTCGTCCATCTCGGCGAATTGCCGCCTTTCCCAGCGGCACCCAATGGTCCCCTGCTGGAGTCATCGCGCGACGCATCCCGATCTTCTTGTTCTCGAGGAAGATCACGGGATTGTCGTCGGCTATCGCGGAGCGAAGAAGCCCTTTGGCATCACCAGGATTGGACGGCGCGACCACTTTCAGACCTGGGATATGAACGAACAGGGCCTCAAAGCTCTCCGAATGCTGCGCCCCCGAGGAGCGCAGAGTTCCGTCAGAGGCTCGGAGCACGAGCGGGACCGAAGCCTGGCCTCCGAACATGTAGCGGAACTTCGACGCCTGATTGACGATCTCATCCATTGCGCCTAACGCAAATTCGACGAAGCTCATTGAAGCGACTGGCCGCAAACCCCGGACAGCCGCTCCGACCGCGACCGAGACAATCGTCGCCTCCGAGATGGGCATGTCAATCACCCGTTCAGGGCCAAACTGCTCTGCCAAACCGCGAAACTGCCCGAAGTTGCCACCCCACGAGATGTCCTCGCCCAGCACGATGACACGCTCGTCCGCAGCCATGGCGATCTCCATTGCGGTGACGGTTGCCTGCCCGAAACTGACTCGTTCCTCTTCTCCCTCGGCCTCGGTGCCGTTGCCACCCGAAGGGGTGAAGACAAAGTCGAGGGCGGTGGTCGCATCGGGGAGCGGGCTGGCCTCAGCAAAGCGCTCCGCCTCTTCCACCTCAGCTCGCGCTCTCAGCCAGACCGCTGCCTGCTCGGAATCTGAAAGATGGCCTGCGTCCACCATCACCGCTTCCAAGCGTTCGATGGGGTCCTGTCCGCGCCAAAGGTTGACTTCGTCGGCCGTCCGATATACCTCAGCGTCACCGATGAAATGGCCACCAAAACGGTACGTGTCCGCAATCAGCAACGTCGGACCACCGCCCGCTCGTGCTCGGCTCGCCGCCTTCGATACTTCCCGAAAGACTGCCCCCACATCGTTGCCGTCAACAGTCAGGCCCGGGATGCCATACGCGCTGGCACGGATGGAAAGATCCTCGATCGAGGTCGTCCGGGACACCGCCGTGTACTGGGCATAGCGGTTGTTTTCGCAGAGATAGATCACCGGCAGTTGCTTGAGGGCCGCGAAGTTGAGCGCCTCGTGAAAGGTCCCCTTGTTGATCGCTCCATCGCCGAAGAAGCAGAGAGTCACGTCGTCGGTCTTCAGCAGAGAAGCCGCCAGTGCGGCACCGGCGGCAATGCCGAAGCCGCCCCCAACGATGCCGTTCGCCCCCAGCATTCCTATTTCGAAGTCGGCAACGTGCATGGAACCGCCCCTGCCTAGACACGCTCCGGTTGCTTTGCCGAACAATTCCGCCATGAGCGGGCCCATCCCCATCCCCTTGGCCAGCGCATGACCGTGCCCCCGATGGGTGGACGTGATGCGGTCTGTCGCGTTCAGTGCGGCGCATGCACCGACTGCCACCGCTTCCTCTCCCAAATAGGTATGTACGAAACCAGGCAGCTTTCCTGCCAGGAACAACTCGGACACACGCTCCTCGAAACAGCGGATCCGAACCATGTTTAGGTGGAGAGAATGGGCCAGGACGCGATCGATGCCTTCAAGCGTGGCGGTCATTGAGCCGTGTATCCGCCATCGACGACCAGAACGTGCCCGGTCACGAACGAGGAAGCGTCCGAGGCCAGAAACACTACGGGGCCAACCAGTTCGTCGGGGCTTGCCAGTCGGCCCATCGGTGTGCGGGATTCGAAGGTCTCTCGCAACTCTGGTTCACGTTTCCATTGAGCCACTACCAGGGGAGTGCCGACGTGCGACGGGGCGATGGCATTGACTCTTACGCCATGCGGGGCCCATTCCACCGCGAGGCTGCGAGTCAATTGGGTGACACCTCCCTTGCTCGCCTGGTAGCCGGCGCTGCCGGCAAATCCCACCATTCCCACCACCGAACCGATGTTGACGATCGAGCCCGACCGGCGGGCCAACATGTGCCGTCCGGCGGCACGGCACACTCTGAAAGTACCGACGAGATTGATGTCGATTACTTGGGATAAGAGCGCGTCCGGATAGTCGACCGCCGGGCTGCGACCACCAATTCCGGCCGAATTGACAACTACGTCGATCTTGCCCAAGGAGGCGACAACATGATCGACCATTTCGGCCACGGAGGCTTGATTGGTGACGTCGACCTGTACACCTACCCCAAGTCCGCCTGGAGCGAGCGACGCGGCTTGTTCGGCACCCGCACCATCAAGGTCGGCGTACACAACGACAGCGCCCACCTCGGCCAGCCCGTCGGACATCGCCCGACCCAGTCCGCCGGCGGCGCCCGTAACCAGTGCCACGCGGCCGTCGAGCGAGAATCGATCAGTCACGGCGACTCGACATGACCGACCTCCGTACCAACCGGCACGTCTTGGTCGTTGGCGGGGACGGTCACAGATAGGGTCCCGGTGGCCGGAGCAACGATCTCGGTCTCTGCCTTCTCTGTCTCCACCAAGACCACGGGCGTTCCCTTCTCGACCGGTCCACCGTCAGGTACGAGCCATTCGAGCAAGACCACGGATTCGACCAGGCCAAGCTGAGGAATGGTGATCGGCGTGCGCATCAGATGTGGGGCATCAGATATGGCCGTGCGTTTCGAAGCTGTTCATCGGTGACGTGCCTGTGCTTACTTCGCGTCTAACCCTGGATTCGGCACCCGTGATCTCCTCGGCCTTGATCAGAACACGCTCGGCGTCGGCGGCCGGCACGACGACTACACCGTCGAACTCGGCCACGATGACATCACCGGGGTGAACCGTGATGTCGCCGATCTTGACCGGGATCTGGGCATCGAGCATTTCCCATCGTCCGATTCCGTTCAATGGGGAAACATCGCGATAGAAGATTTGGAAGCCGATTTGCCGCAGCCCCTCGACGTCGCGCAGATTGCCATCGAGGATGACACCAACACAGCCTCGGGCCTTGGCAGCATTGCCGGTGAGCTCGCCGAAATGACCGACGTGGCTCTCGGTCGTCACCGAAACAATCAAGTCGTCAGGTTGCAGCTGCTCGAAGACTCGAAGGTAGGAGGAAATTCGGTCCACGCCCTCGTCCCAGTCGACGGGCGGGTTTATGCCCCGTCCAAGAATCGTGAATGCGATGCCTGCGATGCGTTGGTCGGGAATTAAGGGTCGGAGCCACGACGGGAGGACCGGTTCTGCAATCCCAAGCTGATACATGGCATCGCACACCACTGGAACCCACAGTTGGCGATAGCGGTGGCACATTTCCTGACGGGGTATCGCCATCATTGCTCCAAGTAGCGCAGGGCAGCGAGGGCATAGATCTGGGCCGCCTTCCAGACCCCATCAATCGCCATGTTTTCGTTGGGACTGTGAGCTCTTGGGAGCAAGCCAGGCCCAAAGGCTGCCACGGTGGGGACCCCGGCGATGAGTTGAAAATGAGGAGCGTCGGTGGCGCCGGGGAAAGCGTCGAGCGATGGAGAGAAATGGAGAACTCGATCGGCCGCCCACTGCAACGCTTTGACCGCCGGCTCCTCAGGGGAGATCTCGGTAGCCGGCACGAAGATCTCGAACACGAGCTCCGCCCGGAGGTCGGGGGCGTCCGCCATCGCTTGGGCCAGGAACCGCTGCAGGTCTGCCTCCAGCTGCTCGCGGGTCATGCCCGGGAGAGTGCGGATATCACATGCAAACTCTGCATTGCCGGGGTAGACGCCGTAAAAGACACCGGCCGAGGCCATTACGCCCACATTTACGGTCGGGCCGGTCGGGCAGAGAGGGTGGGGCTCGTAGGTGATCCATTGCTTGAACTCACGATCCATCCGGTCGATGAGCCTTGCCATTTCGACCGTTGCGTTGATTCCCTTGATCCGATCCGAGATGCTCGAATGCATCTGAGTGCCAGTCACCTTCACCTTGAATAACGCCGCTCCGCGGGATATCACCGCAATTGACTGCCACTCTTGCTCCACACCGCTTGGCTCTCCGATCACCGCCACATCAGCCGAAAGGTGGCCGTTCTCAGCCATCCATTTTGAGCCCTTGATCGATCCCGCCTCCTCGTCGGCGGTGAACACCAACTGCAACTCCCCTGCGAAACTGCCTGCCTGCTTGACCGCCGCGCCGGCGTAGACCATTGCGGCAACAGCCGCCTTCATGTCGCCAGATCCCAACCCGATCAACTGGTTCCCCCGCTCTACGGGTTCCCAGGGGTCGGTCTGCCACGCCGACATATCTCCTGCCGGCTTGGTGTCGAGGTGACCGGACAGCATGAAGCTCCGCCCTGGCGCCGATCCCGGTATACGAACTATCAAGTTTGGGCGGCTTTCCTCCGACGCAACCGTGGTGACATCGTTGATACCCAACTCAGCCAACTTGGCGCAAACGAGGCTCGCTACTGCTCGCTCGTCACCGGGAGGGTTGGGGCTGGGAGTCCGAATTAGATCCTTAGTGAAGGCGAGTTGGTCGGGAACAGTTTGCTCGAGATACGCAAGAGCCGACTTCTGGGCCAGAGAGAGATCGTTCATGATCCCTGCCGGAGATGTGCAGCAATTCGTTCGATCCCCTCGACGATCGCGGCATCTTCTGCCGCGAGCGAAATGCGTATCCAGCCCTCCCCGGCGGGACCGAAAACAGACCCTGGCGCGACACTCACACCTCGGTTTTCAAGAAGTGACAGTGCGAAATCCAAACTAGGACGAGCCCAACTCGACACGTCGATCAGCATGTAAAGCGTTCCCTGCGGCCGGATGGCCGTGATGCCAGCCGCAGTCGCGGCTGCGACGGCACCCAACCGCCTTCGTCGGTAAGCCTCAAGCATCTCATCGAACGGTTGTCGCGGCCCTGTCAAAGCGGCTTCCGCCGCCTTCTGTGAAACGGTCGATGGGCACGAAACCAGGGGCTCTTGTAGTTTGCGGAGGGTGGCTGCCAGGGCAGGAGGAGCCGCCGCGTAGCCCACTCGCCATCCGGTCATGGCATATACCTTGGAGAAGCTGTACACGGTCACCACTCGACCATCGGTATCGAATCGGCCGGCGGCTGTGTGCCCTAAGCCCTCTTCGAGGATTAGCTCGTCGTATACCTCATCGCTTAGCAACCACAGATCGCGGCGCCGGCAGAGATCCACCAGCCCTTCGACCAGGCCGGGTGGAAAAACCGCCCCGGTCGGGTTCGACGGCGTGTTGACGAATAGGACCTTGGTTTTGGCCGTGACGGCCTTTTCGAGCTCCGTGAGAACGGGCAGGAAACCATTGTCGGCCGACAACGGGTAGAAGATGGGCACCCCTCCAAACAAAGAGACCATCTGGTCCATGTTGGGAAATCCGGGCGTAGGTATGAGGACCTCGTCGCCCGGATCGATCAGCGCCATGTAGGTCGAGGACAGCGCGTTCATTCCGCCCGGCGTGACAACTACCTGATCGGGATCTACTTCGAACCCGTCAACCTTGGCGATCTTGGCCGCCAGAAGCTCGCGCAGGCTGGCCAGTCCGCCGTTGGGTCCATACTTCGTGTACCCGCCTCGGGCCGCGTTCATGGCGGCGTCGATAACGTGGCCGGGCGTTGTGAAGCTCGGCTCGCCCACCTCCAAACGTATT
Organism: Acidimicrobiia bacterium; assembly: GCA_031389635.1. Taxonomy (GTDB): domain Bacteria; phylum Actinomycetota; class Acidimicrobiia; order Spongiisociales; family ZC4RG35; genus DATEEG01. Next base: position 15,363 of record JANMST010000266.1, read on the forward strand.
GCCCCTGGGTGGCGCAGGGCGGCATCGAAGAGGACTCTGATCTCCGATCGTTGGAGTGCCGTGGCTCGAGTGGACTCGGGCCGCATCAGCTCTTGGTCTGTGCCGCCGCCCGGGACTCCAGGTCGGGGCGTTGGCCCTGGTCGAAGTACCGAAGCGCCCAGTCAGCTCCCTGCCAGGTCGTGAGCCTCGCAGATCGGGGGACCAGCTTCACCAGGTAGCGCTCCCAACCGTAAGACGGGACGAGCTGCTCGGGGCCGGTCGGCCCGGAGTAACGCGTGGCCATCTCGTTGGCCACGGCGACCCATTGCGATCCCTCACCCCGAGCCGGTCCTTCCACAACTTCGGCGGTGCATTGCGCGAGGATCTTGCGAATCCGCGGATGGGCTTGCTCCTCGATGCAAACCGCGCAGCGAGGATCGCGTTTCAGATGGGCGACCCACTCCGAGCGTTTGCGGCCCACCACATAGAAGGCTGCGCCGTCCCATTGATACCAAAGCGGGACGATCAGTGGCCAGCCATCTTCCGTGAGAAAGGCCAGCTTGAGAAGCCACGTGCTGTTTGGGCTGCGGAGAAACTCATCGACCTCACCATCGGACATCCCTCCCGCGAGGCCCTCCTCGTAGTAGCGATCCATCTTGAACTCGCTCATGCCACCTCCTGAATGGTCCGGCTCTTCATAGCTGAATGGCCTGGCGGGGAAGTCCCAGGCTGCGGAAGGCTTCGGCAGCCGCATCGACATGGCGTTTGCCGTTGCGAAGGGTGATGCTTAGGTGTCCGGGTAGGAGAGCATCGAATTCCAGTGTCGAGAGTCGCTCCATCGTGGCGGCATAGTCGGGGATGCTGCAGTCGGGGATGTTCTGCAGGATGATGGTGCCCCCATAGAACAGGCAATCTCCGCTGAACAGATATGAGCGATCGCTACCTGTCAAGTGATACACGGTGTGCCCGTGGCAGTGCCCTGGGCTGTTGTGAGGAGTGATCGTGAAGTCCCCGATACTCAAGAATTCACCCCCAGCGAGCTCGACGTCGACCGGGCAGGCCCGGAACACGTAGTCGGCCGGGTAGAAGCCACCGCGCTGGGCCGCCTCCAACCCGATCGCTTTGGCATCTCCAGATGCAATGGCCGGAGTAGATCCAGAGGATGCATGGACACGGGCTCCGGTGAGAGCTCGCCAGGCCGCCAGGCCGCCGGCGTGGTCGGTGTGATAGTGAGTGACGAATATCTGTGAAACTGCGCTGGGATCGAGTTCGTCTTGATGCATGTTGGCGATGATCGAGTCGATGTCGAGGCCGGTGCCGACGTCGATGAGTGCCAGCTCGTGACCACTTCGCACCGCGTAGACGTGGCAGTCATACGGGCTCGACATGTCGAAGCCGAACGAGCCGCCCCCAATCAGATAGACATCCGGGGTTAACCGCAATTGACTGTCCCGAACCTCGCCACGACGGGAACCTAGCCGGGCAGCCCGTACATCGGTGCTTTTCCTCGGTATCTTTCACCTCGATCCACTCATCAAGCCGGTGTGGAATCTCTATCGACCGGTCGTCGGCCGCTCGAGGAAGGAGGTGGTTGGTGCCCAAGGCTGAAATCAACGGAGCCGGGATCTGGTACCAGCGAATTGGATCAGGGCCGAACCTCGTCCAGATAGGAGGTGCAGTCAGCGGACACGAGGGGTATGCGACGGTGACCGAGGCAATGGCCCACCATTTCACCGTGCTCGACTACGACCATCGCGGGTACGGGATGAGTGACCGTACGCCTGGGCGATACAGCCTTGATGGTTGGTCCAAAGATCTGGTCGGGTTGCTGGATCATCTCGAAATCGAGCGGACCCATATCCACGGTGGCTCGATGGGCGGATTCATCGCCGTCTACTTCGCAACTCGCTACCCCGAACGTGTCGACCGCCTTGTGATTGGGGGCGCGATTGCCAAATGCGACACGATGGCCCGGCATCAGTTTCGCGGTTGGAAGGACCTCGCCAATGCTTACGGTCTTTACTCCGAGGAGTTGGCTTTTCACCTATCTACACATGCCTTCTCGCGCCAATACCTCGACGGTCCCAATGGAGGATCGGTGGCGGTTTCGGGGATGCGCGAGGTGACCGAGCGCAACGCTTCGCTGAATGTGTTCCTCGACGCCTGCGACGCCATGATGACCGCCGACGTCACCGCCGATCTTGGCAAGATAAGTTCTCCGACGTTGGTGATGGTGGGGGAGGAAGACGTGCTCACACCGCTCGATTGTGGGCCAGACGGTGCCGGCGCTCGGGTCATGGCAGAGTCGATTCGGGACGCCCGATTGGAGGTGATGCAAGGCGGTCATGGCTATTTGGTGGAGCAGCCAGGGGAGTCGATCAAGCTGATCGTGGACTTCTTGCTCGGCTGAGGGGGCTCTCACTTGCGGGCATGCGTACTCTCGCTGCCAAGGAGGAACCGATGATCAAGGCGATCGGCACGGCGTACAAGCGGGATGACTTCACAACCAAAGAGTTTTTCGACTACTGGCTCGATGTCCACGGACCGATCTCTGCCAAAGCGCCTGGCTTGCGCGGGTACGTCGTGTCCGAGGTGACTCGAAAGCTTCAGGGAGAACTCGAAACCGAGGCCTTTGTCGAGCAATGGTTCGACGATGAAGCCGCTTTCGAACAGGCGAGCGCGTCACCAGAGGTGGCGGCCGCTTGGGAAGATGTGCCCCGCTACGCCAAGACCACCGGAACGTTTTGGCTGGTCAAGGAACACATAATCATCCCACCTCCGGGCGCGGTCCCGGGCGGCTAACACGCTGAGGAGTCCAAGAATGGCGCGAAGGTTCGAAGGAAAGAATGTCTTCGTTACGGGAGCCGGCAGCGGGTTTGGAAGGCGCACAGCGGAACGGTTCGCCGAAGAAGGTGCCGCCAATATCTATCTCGTCGACTATCAGCAAGAACGCCTTGATGCCGCCGTTCCGCTCATCGCCAAGCACGGCGCCAACCCGGTGCCCATCAACACCGATCTGGGGAGCATGGAGAACTGCATGGCGGCGGTGGAACAGGCCCTCGAGGTCGACGGTCGGCTCGACATCCTGATCAGCAACGCAGCCGCATGGGTCGACGTGCCGTTCGTTGAAATGACGCTTGACCAATGGCGGAGGGTTCTGTCAGTCAATCTCGACGCCTACTTCGCCCTGGCTCTCCGAGCCGCCAACGAGATGAAGGAAACCGGAGGTGGCGTGATTCTCTTCACCTCCTCGATCAGCTCTCTCGGACACGGCAGGGGTTTCACCGCTTACTGCGTGGCGAAAGCAGGCTTGGTTTCACTCGCCAGGGCAATCGCGGTGGAATGTGCGCCCTACGGGATCCGGTGCAACTGTGTAAGTCCAGGGCCGGCCGACACCCAGCAATCAGTGGATCTGGCGGGTGAGGAGCTGATGGAAAAGTGGCGGAGGGACGGTTTTCCGGTCGTCCCCATGAACCGCCTCGCCGCCGTCGACGATGTCGCCAGTGCCTTTCTGTATCTGGCCTCCGACGACGCCAAGTACGTGAGCGGGATCAATCTGGTAGTCGACGGGGCCCTTACCGCCCAGGTGTACGACGTGCCGGAGACCTGAACGGGCCGAACCCCATCGCGGCCCCAGGACGGACCGTCCCTTAGACTCGATGACATGTGCACGACCGGGGTTCTGAGGCTTGGCCCGGGTGACTACCTCTTGTTCAAGAACAAAGACTTCGGCCGCAGCCACTTCGACGACCGGCTGGTGGTTGATCGGGATGTATTCGGAGTGGAAGGGATCACAACTTGGGCAGGGGACGATCCCGATGTTGACGAGTTTTCCGGGTTCTCGATCGGAGCCAACCGGCACGGGCTCTTGTGTTGCGACTCCAATGTGCGCACCCTCCCCGAACATGAAAACTACGACCGACTGGTTGAGATTGCCCTGCGGGAAGGGACGGACGTGCCCTCGGGGATCGAGGCAGTCCGTCGGGCGGTGACCGACCGGCCGTTCCTCTGGGCCAACCTAGTCATGATCGACGAGAAGCACACGGCCGCGGTGGAAGTGCGAAGCAGCCAGATCGAGGTGTCGCCGGGCGCCGATCGGTTGGGACGTTCGAACCATCACGTGGGTTTGGGCGCCACCTCCGAGGACGACGACGTGGTCACCAGTGCTCTGCGGCTCAAGTCGGTACTCTGGCGAGTGGAAGCGGCCGCCACGGTTGAAGACATCCTCGAGCTTCAGACATCGCACGATGACGGCTCGTCAGGGATCTGCAACCACGTCGGGTACAACACCGTTTACACATACGTGATCAGGCGCACCGGAGACCGTACCTCGATATACGTTCGCCAGGGTCAACCGTGTGAGGCAGGCGGCGCAGTGCTGCTCGAGCTCCCTTTGGGCGATCGTTTCGCCCCGGAGACCGTGAGAAACCTGCGCGAGGCATACCCGTCGGCTCGGACGTTCGCCGATCTATAGGGGGCGGAGTCGCGGCAGGATCATGGATCCTGATCACTCCACACAGCAGGATTCCTCAATCAGCGCTGATTAGGCCGGCACCTAACAGGCGCTGGAAGCGAGCCATCACGTCCGCCACGCCCTGTTCTAGCGGCCGAAATTGTCCTCCCACCAATCGGTCGAAAGAACCTCGATCCACGCCTTCTGGAAACGGGAGGGGGGTTGGCTCGACGGTGACCTCCGCATCCGGGACCACATCGCGTATCGCCTGCGCTACCTCGTCCATCGATACTTCGGAACCCGGCATGTTGAATGCTCGGCCGTCGGCATTTTCTATCTGGGCGGCGGCGATAAAGGCGTTTGCAACATCCTCGGCGTGATGGAGAATCGAGCGGCCACCGAACCCGATGCGACCTGGCTTGCCGGCCATCACCGCCAGCATCGCCTTGGTTGGATCCGATGTCAGGCCCTGGTCGCGGCCTGGACCGTATACGATCGTTGGCCGGAGGCCCACCGACCCGACACCGTAGTCGGCGGAATATCGGACGGCGATGCCTTCATCGGCCTGCTTGTAGATGCCATACAAGGTCGCGGGTGCAAGTGGCGAATCGTCGGTAACCCGGGCTTTCGGATATAGCTCGGGTCGTCCGTAGACGGCGAGGGAGCTGGCGTAGCTGATGCCCCTGACTTGGCCGTCCATCCGTCGGGCCGCCTCCAACACAATGGCGGTGCCGACGACATTGACTTGAGCTCCAAGAACCGGGTCGGCCCGACAGAATGGCACCTGCAGCCCCGCAAGATGAACGATGTTGGTGATGCCTGTCCTAGAGACAACCTTCGTCACCGACTCGAGATCGGTCACATCACACGACTCGAAGCGAACACCCTCCATGTCGGCGTCGCTCAAGAGATAACCCAACCGCCGTTGGTCTCCGGTGAGGTCTGCCGCGACGACCGGAACTCCCAGGCGGTGAAGCGAAGCCACAGCCCACGCCCCGATGCAACCCGACGAGCCGGTGACAAGGAACCCCAATTGTGCCCTCCTGCAGCCTTGAATCAAGATAACCGTATCTGGAACGGCCTTCCAGAGAGTCACCGTATACGATACGTGAACGTCATACCCCCGGCCCTTGGGCCTGCCTATTCGATCGTGAGGAGACGATGACCGACTTCCGGAGCTTCGAGCCTGAACTGAGACCGATCGTTCACGCGTACCAAACCAAGCAACTCACCCGCAGGGACTTCATGAAGAAGGCCTTGGCAACCGGGCTATCGGTGAGCGCAGCGGCGGCCCTACTCGCAGCATGCAACTCGAGCGGCAGCACCACTACCGCAGCCGGTGATACATCAACCACTGCGGGCGGAACCCCAGTTGCCGGAGGCACCCTTCGCGAGGGTTACAACCGCGATGTTTCCAAGCACGATCCTCTGACCACCAACTGGTACGACCCGGCCTTCTTCGCCATATACGAGACTTTGTTGACCGACGATCCCGAGGGCGCAACGGCGGCACAGATTGCCGACACCTATTCGGCATCGGACGACGGTCTTACGTACACGTTCAACGTTCCTAGTGGCACCAAGTTTCACTCCGGTGCCGAACTCGATGCCACCACCATGGCCGAGTTCTACAAGACCCTCCAGGCAACGAGCTTCATCGCAGGGTTGGCGGCTCCGGTAGACACCTACGAGGCCCCGGACGCCAACACGCTCGTTATCAGGATGAAGAACCCTTGGATAGGAGTGTTGGGTCCTCACAAGACCGGATACTGGGCGCTCACCAATGTTCAGGCCTGGACCGACGCCGGCGGGGCGGAGTCCACCACCTATGGCACCGAGTTCGCCGACGGAACCGGACCCTTTACCC
>JANMST010000271.1:0-4362 GCA_031389635.1 Acidimicrobiia bacterium
GGACAGCGGTCTGACAGGTCCTCTGGCGGGCGACGTCTCCGAGCTGGCCGAGTTCACCGGTCTGACCGGCGCCGATAGCCGGGTTGGTTTTGCCCCTGTGATTTCGGTCACCGAGGCCGATATCGCTGCCGTCTTCGACATCGAGGTCGACGGACCGCACAACTTCGTCGCCGAGGGTGTGATCGTTCACAACTCGGAGGTGGTCTACCACCGCAACCGTGAGGATCTCGAGAGGCTCGGCGTGCTGTTCACCGACATGGACACGGCATTGCGCGAGTACCCCGACCTGGTCAAGGAGTACTTCGCGACGATCATCCCGCCCAACGACAACAAGTTCGCCGCTTTGAACTCGGCAGTTTGGTCCGGTGGCAGCTTCATCTATGTCCCGCCGGGAGTCCACGTCGATCAGCCGCTCCAGGCCTACTTCCGGATCAACTCCGAGAACATGGGCCAATTCGAGCGGACCTTGATCATCGTCGACGAAGGCGCCTTCTGTCACTATGTCGAAGGCTGCTCGGCTCCGATCTATTCGACCGACTCGCTCCACTCGGCGGTGGTCGAGATCGTCGTCAAGCGGGGTGGCCGCTGTCGTTACACGACCATTCAGAACTGGTCGAACAACGTCTACAACCTTGTGACCAAGAGGGCAGCCGCTTACGCCGACGCCACCATGGAGTGGGTCGACGGCAACCTCGGGTCCAAGCTGACGATGAAGTATCCGGCCGTCTGGTTGATGGAGCCGGGAGCCCACGGCGAAGTTCTGTCCATCGCCTTTGCCGGCGCAGGCCAGCATCAGGACGCCGGGGCGAAGATGGTTCACGCCGCTCCCAACACAACCTCCACCATCATCTCGAAGTCGATTTCCAAGGATGGTGGTCGGGCGGGGTATCGCGGTCTGGTCCGGGTCGAGCCGGGAGCTGAGAACTCCAAGAGCTTCGTCCGCTGTGATGCCCTCATCCTCGACGACAGATCGCGTTCGGACACCTATCCGTACATGGAGATCGAGGAGAACGACGCCGAGATCGGGCACGAGGCGACGGTGTCGAAGGTCGGGGAGGAACAGCTGTTCTACCTGATGAGCCGTGGGCTCACCGAGGAACAGGCGACGACGATGATCGTGGCCGGCTTCATCGAGCCGATCATCCGCGAACTCCCGATGGAGTACGCGGTCGAGATGAACCGCCTGATCGAGCTCAACATGGTCGACGCCGGAGCCGTGGGATAGGTCAGTAAGCAGCTTCCAGCAGGCAGTAGGCAGCCCTGCCGGGGAAACGGCTATGGGCATTCTCCGGGGGTTAGGCCCTCCGGCTCGGGTCACTAGAACTTGGCGCACGGTGTTCTAGGCTGACTAGTGATGGATCTAGTCATGCCCCAAGAGGTCGTGGAGACACTCTTCGTGGTGGCCATCATTGGCGCTGTTTTTGGCCTGATTGGTGGCTTTCTCGGGGCCAAGCGCAGCCTGATCGGGTCGCTCCTCATGGGCATCATCGGCGGGATTGCCCTGGCCTCCATTGCCCGAATTGCCGGCTTCGACCCAGTACTCCCGATCGATGAGGGATTCTCTGCCATCTACGCAGCTGCCGGTGGTTTGGTACTCGGCTTCGTGGTCAACCGCTCGACTGCCTCGTAGTCTGATTTAGATCAGCACCGCGACATCTGTTGCACACGACGGGTGGCGGAGCTTGGCAAGGGCGCGGCCCTCGCATTCCCGGACCTTCTCCCTGGTCATTCGCAGTCGGAGGGCGATATCGGAGAGCGTGGAGGGCTCGGAGCCATCAAGGCCGAATCTAAGCCACAACACATCTCGCTCGTCGCGGTTGAGGACCGACAAGGCATCTCGGAGGCGCGCCTGCTCCAACGAGTGGGAGACGACATCGAACGGATCGGGGGCAGCAGTGTCCTCGACGAAGTCAACGAGCTCTGTGTCGCCATCGTCTCCGATCTGTCGATCGAGAGATACGGTGTCAATCGGCGCTTCGAGGGCATTCAGCACCTGCTCCTCTTTGAGGCCAGTCGCTTCGGCGATCTCGGCGACGGAGGGCGATCGGTGGTGGAGGTCGGCGAAAATAACTTTCGTCTCCTCGACCTTCCTGACCACGTCGACCATGTGAACGGGCAGCCGGATCGTCCGCGCCTGATTGCCGAGACCCCGCGCGATCGCCTGGCGGATCCACCAGGTCGCATAGGTCGAGAACTTGAAACCCTTTCGCCAATCGAACTTCTCGACGGCACGGATGAGTCCGAGATTGCCCTCCTGAACCAGGTCGAGCATCTCGAGTCCTAGGCCCGTGTACCGCTTGGCTATGGAAATCACCAGGCGCAGGTTCGAGCGGATGAATTCCAGTTTGGCTGCCTCCCCGGAGGCAACGGCGGCCCGCAACACCCTCTCCTCTTCGGGCGGACAGCTCCCGCACGCAATTTGCCGTTCCGCCTTGCGGCCGCGGTCGATCAGCCTCGACAGGACAACCTCATCATCGGCCGTCAGCAGCACATGAGATGCAACCTCGTCGAGGTACCGACCCATAGTGTCGGCGGCCGGGTGTCCACGCTTGCCGTGCATCATCGACTCTCGTTCCCCCTGCCGACGGTATCAAACGGCAGCACCGGGCGCAATGGCCAAGATAGCCATGGCTACGTGATGGGGATCGGGTTCGGTAGCGAGACCAAGAGGACGTCTCACGTCCCACGTCTCACGTCCCACGTCCTTGAAGCGGCAAGCCTCAAGCCTCAAGCCCGAAAACGAAAAAGCCCGTGTTGCGTGAGACGTGTGACGTGGGACGTGTGACGTGCCCTTCCTTGAGGCTTGCGCTGCCCAAGTCTCGACATTTGGCGGCCTCCAGGTGTTGGTTAACCGGTAGGCTCTCGGTATCTTGTCCCGCAGGCTGTCTTTTCGGCTGCTGGTGGCTTTCTCCCTCGTCTGGGCCACCTGGGCAGGGTGGAGCCTCGCAAGCGGCGCCACACCGGTAAGGGTGTCTGTCGTCGATGACGTCGGAGCGCCGGTGGCCGGAGCCGAGCTGTGGCACGGCGACACGTTGGTCGGCACAACCTCGGAGACCGGTGAGGCGACGATCGACTGGTCGGGCGGCGTGAATACGCTGGCGGTGATCGCCCCCGGTTATCCGGTGTTGCAGATTCCTGTCCTGGGCCAACCCGAAGACTCGATGGAAGCAGTGCTGCGGCCCCAACTCCTTCGGGGCCGCATCGTTGATCCTGACGGCCGAGCGGTTGAAGGTGCCTACGTCACTTCGAGTGCGGGGACGTCGGTAACCGATCTCAACGGGCAGTTCACACTTCGCAAAGCCGAACCGGGACGGGTTCAGGTCTGGCGACCTGCCTGGGAGGGGGCTGTCTTCGAATGGGATGGAAGCCCGGGAGAGGAGTCGGTGGCGATCGCCCCGGAGACGATGAAGGCGGTCCACATCAGCGGTGATGCCGCGGAAGACCGCTGGTCGGAGTTCGTCGCCCTCGCGCAAACCACCGAACTCAACTCGCTGATGCTCGACCTGAAGGACAAGACGGGTGCCGTTCTCTACGACACCTCTGTGGCGCTCGCACACCAGATCGGCGCGGTGTTCCCCAAATACGATCTCGCGCAGGTGATCATCGACGCCGAGCGCGCCGGCATCTATCTGATAGGTCGCATCGTGGCATTTCAAGACCCCATTGCAGCCATTCGGGCACCCGACCTGGCCGTCTGGGACGCGGCCATCGGCGCTGCCTACTCGTACAACGGGCAGTACTTCCTTGATCCCACCGATCCCATGGCTCAGGCATACGCGCTGGATCTGGCGGTCGAGGCCTGTGCCGCCGGCGTCCACGAGATCCAGTTCGACTACGTACGGTTTCCGGATAACCGGCGTGACGGTGCCGTCTTCGATGGCGGGGTCAGCCAGGATGTTCGCATTGCCACCATTCGCGACTTTCTGGCTACGGCCGTCGCCGAGTTGCACCCGCTCGGTTGTGCTGTCGCCGCCGACATCTTCGGATTCATCACCAAAGCCGTCGATGACGGCGGCATCGGTCAACAGTGGGAGGAGGTCACTTCCGTGATCGATGTCGCCTCCCCGATGCTGTATCCGAGCCACTACGCCTCCGGTTGGTACGGATTTCAGAACCCGGTTGACAACCCTGCGGCGCTGGTGGGATACGCCCTCGACGACGGGTTGGGGCGTCTGTCTCGTCAGATCGTCGTGCGACCGTGGCTACAGGACTTCGGCTACGACGCCGGACAGGTACGGGCTCAGATCGACGAGGCGAATTCCCGCGGCCTCGGATGGATGCTCTGGAACGCACAAAGCAATATCACAGTGGAGGCATTACTGGACGAGTGAGGGTGGGTCCTGCCCGCAGCGCGTTGCGGGG
>JANMST010000311.1:0-2827 GCA_031389635.1 Acidimicrobiia bacterium
GGCAACCGCGTATGAGGTGAAGGGACCATGGGTCCGGGCGTATCGGCCGACGACGTCGACGAGGGGTGTGTCGACCTCTTGTAGAAAAACGTGAGGGACCCCTGGCGGCGGCTGGACGCCCATTGCATCCCGCAGGCGGGCAGTGTCCTCGATAGCGGCCCAGAGGGGACGTGCCGCGATGCGAACCTGAATCACCCGGTGCGAGGCAACCAGGTCATTGAGGGCGTCGACCACTCCCACACCATCGCTTCGGACCTCGAGGTCCTCGACACTCAGAGGGCCCAGGGTCCGCAGCAGGTCGTGAAGGCCGTCGATCGACCTGACCTGGCGCTCGGGGGTGAGGTGCTGGAGTTCGTGTTCGACGGCGGCCAGCACCTCGGGGGAGATCAATTCGGCAAGCTCACCCTCGCCGAGCAGGCTGCGAAGGAGTTCGCGGTCGAGGGTCAGAGCCGTGGCCCGGCGCTCGGCGATCGGGGTGTCGGACTCGTACAAGAACGCTGCCACGAAAGCAAACAGCAGCGACGAGGCGAAGGGGGACGGACCCTTGGTCTCGACCTCGACGACGCGGGTCTTCCTCGCCCTGATGTCGGTCAGGGTCTGTTCCAGGGAGGCAAGATCGAAGTCGTCGACCAACACTTCCCGGTACACCTCGAGGATGATGGGGAAGGATCCGTACTGGCGGGCCACGCCGAGAAGGTCGGAGGCCCGGCGACGTTGCAACCAGAGGGGTGTTCGGCTTCCCGGCCGCCGGCGAGGGAGCAGGAGGGCGCGCCCCGCCGCCTCCCGAAACCTGGCCGCGAACAGGGCTGTGTCGGCCAGATGCTCCTCGACGAGTTGGCGTGCTTCCTCGGGGTCGAGGGCGAGGTCGGCGAGACCCGGAGGTTCATCGCCATCGGGGAATCGGAAGGCGATGCCATCGTCGGCCCAGATGACGTCAACGTCGTTCCCGAACCGGGCCCGCAGCTTGTTGGTGAGTGCCATCGCCCACGGGGCGTGGACCCGGGCCCCGAGCGGGGAGAGCAAAACGACCCGCCAATCTCCGATCTCATCGCGGAACCGTTCGATCACGAGGGTCTGGTCGGTCGGGAGGACCCCCGTCGCTTCTCGTTCTTCGCTCAGATAGGACACGAGGTTGCGGGCCGCCAGATCATCGAGGTGGTAGTCGGACGTGAGAGTGGCGGTGGCGGCTTCGGGCTCGAGGGCACCCATCTCCCTCACGAAGCGCCCGATGCGCTTGCCGGTGGCGATCGACCTGCCAAGTGTGTCCCCCTTCCAGAAAGGCAGCTTCGCGGCCGGCTCGCCCGGAGCAGGTATGACCTCGACTCGATCGGGTCCGATGTCCGTCACCCGCCATGTGCTGGTTCCCAGGACGAAGACGTCGCCCACTCGCGATTCGTAGACCATCTCCTCGTCGAGTTCGCCGACCCGGCTCCCGTCGGGGAGGCTGACTCGGAACAATCCGCGGTCGGGAATGGTCCCGGCGTTGGCGACGACGAGCTGGCGAGCCCCGGGCCGGGCCTCGACGGCATCGCTTACCCGGTCCCAGGTAACCCTGGGCCGCAGCTCGGCGAAGAGATCGGACGGATAGCGGCCCGCCAGCATGTCGAGGGTCGCGTCGAAGACGGGTCGGGCGAGTTCGCCATAGGAATAGGCCCGGCGGGTCATGTCGAAGAGGTCATCCGAGCTGCGGGGACCGTGGACCACCGATGCAACGATTTGCTGACACAGGACGTCGAGGGGATTTCGGGGAACCGAGGTCAACTCAATGTCACCCTCCATCATCTGCTGGCCGATAACGGTGTCCGCGAGCAGGTCTCCCCGGTACTTTGGGAAGATCCGGGCCCGGCTCTCACCACCGACCTGGTGGCCCGAGCGGCCGACTCGTTGCAGACCCGATGCGACCGAGATCGGAGCTTCGATCTGGATGACCAGGTCGACGGCGCCCATGTCGATCCCGAGCTCGAGGGAGGAGGTCGCTACCACCGCCTTGAGCTCTCCCCGCTTGAGGGCCTCTTCAATGAGCACCCTTTGCTCGCGGGACACCGACCCGTGGTGGGAACGACTGATCTCCTCACCGGCCAGAGTGTTGATCTCCCCGCAGATGCGCTCGGCCAAACGGCGCGAGTTGGCGAACAGGATGGTGGAGCGATGGGCCTGAATAAGTTCGAGGAGGCGCGGGTAGATGGCGGGCCAGATAGATGCCTGTCGGGGCCAAATCCCCTGGGAATTGGGCGGATCGAGGGGGTCGGGAGGGGCCGGTGCCGACATGTCGTCGACCGGGACAACGATCGAAAGGTCGAGGGGGCGGGGAGCGGGCGCCTGGGCGATCGCCACCGGTCGTGCCTGCCACTGCTCGTCGACGATGGTTCCGCCGCCTAGGAAGGCGGCGATCGTCTCGAGGGGGCGTTGGGTAGCGGATAAGCCGATTCTCTGGGGAGCGCCCGCCTCCTGCGGGTTGGCGTCGATTACCTCCTCCAGGCGCTCGAGTGAAAGCGCCAGGTGGGCGCCCCGTTTGGTCCCGGCTACTGCGTGAACCTCGTCGACGATGACCCAGCGGACGCTGGCCAGGGTCTTGCGGGCTTCGGAGGTGAGCAGGAGGAAGAGCGATTCGGGGGTTGTGATGAGGATGTCGGGAGGGTTGCGCTGCATTCGGCTGCGCTCCTCTGGCGGTGTATCTCCGGTCCGGAGGAATGTGGTGAGCTCGGGCAGAGGGGAGTCGCCGAGGCGCATGGCGGCATGGCGAATCCCGGCCAGCGGAGCTCGGAGGTTGCGATCGACGTCATAGGCCAGGGCCTTGAGAGGCGAGACGTAGAGGACCCGGCACCTC